>JAHEBI010000190.1 GCA_024642325.1 Eudoraea sp.
GGGTAATTCGATTACATGAGTGTCCAGTTTATTCCTTTTATAAGATACGTCAGAATCAAGAATGGTATATTCAAAACCGGTATCTGTTTCATTAACGAACAAATTGGTATAATATGAATTATATGCATAACCGAGACCAATTCCGATTCCAACATTCCTTCCGCTATTCAAAGGGATATCCTTTATTATCCCCCCCTGTAAACCATAGGAAAAATTACTTTGAGTAACTCCCTCCGGTTTATTGAGTATTAAATTATACGTTATCCCAAGATAAAATTGATCCTCGAGATACTTAAGATCTTCGACCTCAGAATTCTGTTGTGCACAAAGATTAATCGTGAAACCCAAAATCAAAACTAGATAAAAATATTTCATAGGGCTTTAAAGGTAAATATTATTCGAAGCCGAGTGTAAAAAAAAACGCTTCAAAATATATTTGAAGCGCTTTTTTTAATTAATTTAAAGATGAAAGTTAAT
Source organism: Eudoraea sp. (assembly GCA_024642325.1). Taxonomy (GTDB): domain Bacteria; phylum Bacteroidota; class Bacteroidia; order Flavobacteriales; family Flavobacteriaceae; genus Eudoraea. The sequence continues at coordinate 478 of JAHEBI010000190.1, forward strand.
TCTCTATTGCAAATTTCTAAAAGCATCACCCTCATAGGTGGTATAATTAACCTTTAGAGCGTTTACCTTTCGTAACTCCATTTTTATATCAGCTATAAGTCCCATGTTTGCCTCTTTATCCACCTTAAGGGCAGTAGTAAGAACATTCTGCAATTCCTGAGGCTTTTTAGCTCTTTCCTGTAAAATAAAATCTCCAACTTCCGAGACATTCGCAAACTTATCATTGAGTTGTATTTTTGGTTCAGTACCAAAAACCTTTTGATATTCCCGCGTTGGTTTGCCCACATAGATGTACAATACTCTATCCTTTTTTTCCAGTTTTTTAACCTCACTGGCATTTGGTAAAACATTATCAACCATTAATGAACTATCCTTCATAACTGTAACCGTCATAAAAAAGAACAATAGCATAAAAACAATATCCGGCAATGAAGCTGTAGATACTGCGGGTAGATCCCCATCTTTTTTCTTATTAAACTTTGCCATAATTAAAACTTAACTTCTCGTTAATTGCTGGTTGATGTTTCTGCCTCAGATAACTTTTGAGGAAAGAGCTCTTGGATTTTCTGAACCTTACCTTTTAAATCTTCCCTAATGCCTGAAGGTGTTTCCGGATTGAGAAATTCCGCTTCCATATCAGTAAAATTTTTCCCAAACAGACGTTGTGCTTCTCGATTCCGAAGATCATTATAAGCTCCTACCAATTCATTTTGTACGGTTATATAAGTACCATACCGTGTTTCACGATCATTCTTTAGAGAAATAATTGCTTTTGTAGGATTATCTGAAGAACTTCCATCCTTTTTACCTTTACAATAGTTACAACTACCATCACCCCCATTGTCCAGAAAGGCAATCGCTCTTTCCCTGAGTTGTTTAAGATCCAACAATTCTTCTTCAACTAGTAGTTGACCGTTCTTATTGATATTAACTGTAAAAATATTTTTTTGTTTAATAACAACATCCGTATCCGGCGGCTCCATAGGCGGTAGCATCCTGTCCAATCCTGCATCTGTTTCAATAGTCGTAGTTACTAAGAAAAAGATAAGCAGTAAGAAGGCAATATCTGCCATAGATCCTGCATTAACTTCTGGTGGTCCTCCTCTTCTAGGCATAGCTTTAACGTTTTTATTTGTTTGTCATTTTTTTAATTCCCCCAAGGAGCATAGCTCCTACGGCTATAAGAACCAGGAGAAAAAACATATTGAGACCAGTCCCAATTCTCCTTATCGTTGTTTCTGAAGTACTGATACCTCTGCCAGCCATTTCTTCTATACTAACATCGGTACCACTTGCAAGAGCATAAGAGATAATTACAACCAATATAAACCCACCTAAAACCATAAGTGTTTTTTTAAGACTCTTTGGGTTAGCAAATAAGTTTTTGAGTGTAAATAAAAGACTTACGGCTACTGCAATTGCCAATAAAAGGTAGGTAATAATAAACATGAAGTTCATAGCCCCACTTCCTACTGCTTCTGAAGCCGGAACATCCCTTCCTGGCAGTTGATACCATAATATCGCAGATAACGCTCCTAAAACAACCAATACTATTTTAACAATTTTATTCATAATATTTATGATTTAGTGTGCGATTTATTTTTTGTGGTCTACCAGCATATCGATCAAAGTGATCGAAGAATCTTCCATGTCATTAACAATACTATCAATTTTAGCAATAATATAATTGTAGAAAATCTGAAGAATAATAGCCGTAATCAGACCAAAAACTGTTGTTAACAATGCAACCTGAATATCCCCGGCAATTAACGATGCACTAAGGTTACCAACAGCACTAATCTTTTGGAAGGCCTGGATCATACCAATTACCGTTCCCATGAATCCTAGCATGGGTGCAATAGCTATAAATAAAGATAACCAGGATACATTTTTCTCTAATTGTCCCATTTGAACTCCACCATATGCAATAACTGCCTTTTCAGCTGATTCAATGCTCTCTCCTGCTCTATCCAATCCTTGATAATAAATAGAAGCGACCGGCCCTTTAGTATTTCTACATACTTCTTTAGCAGCTTCAATTCCTCCAGTTGCAAGAGCATCTTCAACTTGTTGTTTCAATTTTGAGGTATTAGTACTAGCCATATTCAAATAAATGATTCTTTCAATGGCGACAGCCAATCCTAAAATCAAACACAACAGAACAATACCCATAAAACCAGCTCCACCTTGAATAAACTGTTCTTTTAAAACCTGGGTAAACCCTTTATTTGATTCTTCCATAACTTCATCCTGAAGCATGATTGTAGCAGTAGCCACAGTTGAAGATAAATTGGAAACTATTGCGTTCGCTTTTGCGCTTACCGTATTTGTGCTTAGAACAAATAGCCCGGCCATGGCCAGGATCGAGAATAATCTTTTCATTTCTTTCAAACTTAAATTTAGTTAGTTAATAGGGTTAAAGATAAAAAAAAAATACAATTAAAAAATTAAAACTTTGTACTATTAGAAGGACGACACTGATGAATATGCCAATTGCTTCTCAATTATAACAAAAATGCTGAATTTGACTTCAGCACAAGTCTGAAGTCGGATAACAAATTTAACATCTGTTGCAGAGAGGAAGGGATTCGAACCCTCGATACACTTGTGATGTATACACACTTTCCAGGCGTGCGCCTTCGACCACTCGGCCACCTCTCTTTACTGTCAATTACAGGGCGAGCAATAAACAAAAAATAATTTAGTTTAAAAAACTTTACCAGTTTAATTTTATGTCAATTCTCCTCTTAATGAAGTTTCAAAAATTGTTCTGAACGATTTATGTGAGACGCCACTACCCAATAAGTACATGAGTTTGGTAATTGCTGCCTCAGAAGTAATATCACCACCATTAATTAGTTGCAATTTTTTTAGCTGTTCGCTCGTACTATATCTACCCATAATTACTGAACCTCCTGAGCACTGGGTTACATTAACAATATGTAATCCTCTCTTAATGGCTTCACTCAGATCTGACAGCAACCAATCATCCGTAGGCGCATTACCAGCACCATATGTTTCAAAAACCAACGCCTTTAAGCCGGGGATGTTCAATATACCCTGCAGCAATGCACGGTTAAAACCCGGAAACAGTTTAAAGATTGCCACATTGGTGTCCATAACCTTATGGACTTTTAATTTCTTACCCTTTTTATTTTTTAAAAGATAATTTTGGTTGATCTTTAAATGAACACCAGATTCTGCCAGAGCCGGGAAGTTTAATGAAGTGAAGGCCTGAAAGTGCTCTGCATTAATTTTGGTGGTTCTGTTCGCACGGTACAATTTGTATTCAAAATACAAGCAGACCTCCTGCACTACAGCCTGGTTATTTTCTTGCAAGGCGGCAATTTGAATGGACGTGATTAGATTTTCTTTGGCATCTGTGCGAAGATCTCCAATAGGCAATTGTGAACCGGTAAAAATTACGGGCTTAGAAAGGTTCTCCAGCATATAACTCAAGGCAGATGACGAATAACTCATGGTATCACTACCCTGAAGTACCACAAAACCGTCAAACTTTTCGTAATTCTGCTCAATTATACTGGCGATTAAAACCCAATATGATGGGTTCATGTTGGATGAATCTATTGGAGTTTTAAATGAAATGCTTTCAATTTCACATTCCAACTGACTTAATTCCGGAATATTACTGACTAACTTATTAAAATCAAAAGCCCTTAGGGTTCCGGAAGGGTAATCTTTGATCATTCCTATGGTCCCTCCGGTATAGATTAGTAATATGTTAGGTTTTTTACTCATTTAAAAGTGTGGTGTTTTGTTGGATATGATTATATAATAAATGTCTTTAAACAACTGCAAAAAGCACTAAACCCCAAATACATCTTTGGAATTCTGCGTCGTAATTTCAGCAATCTCCTTTTCATCCAGCCCATAAAGCAGGGATAGCTTTTTTAATACCTCCAGTAAATATACACTTTCATTACGTTTTCCTCTGTAAGGTACAGGAGACAGATATGGAGAATCTGTTTCCAGAACTATATGGCTTAAATCAATCTTATTTAAAAATCTGTCAATTTTTCCATTTTTAAAAGTAACGACACCACCTATTCCCAGTTTCATATTATAATTTATCGCTTTTTTAGCCTGTTCTTCAGTACCTGTAAAACAATGAAATATACCAAAAAGCTCCTCCCCCTTTTCCTCTTCGAGGACTTCAAAAATTTCATCAAAAGAATCTCTGCAATGAATTACTATGGGCAAACCATGCTTTTTTGCCAAATGTATTTGGAACTTAAAGGCTTCTTGTTGTTCTGTTAAAAAAGTTTTGTCCCAATAGAGGTCTATACCTATCTCACCAACGGCATAGAAACTCCTGTTGGACAACATTCGGTCAACGTGAATAAGTTCTTCTTTATAATTCTCCTTAACATGAGTAGGGTGTAAACCCATCATCAAAAACATGTTTTTAGGGTATCTCTTTTCAAGATCCAGCATGGATTGGGTATAGGTGGAATCAATAGACGGGATAAAAAAACGTTTAATACCATGTTCAATAGCTTTTTGGATTACCACATCTCTATCCTTATCAAAAGCTTCGCTGTATAAATGTGTATGAGTATCTGTTATAACCATAGAGCAAAAATAGAATTATCTTTGTCAAAAAACATCCTGGATGTGCAATCTGAAAAAAGTTTTAAAAAATAAAGGATATATTAAAATCCCCCTGATTCTGAGTGGAACAAATCATTTGGAGATCACAGCCAGCATTAACGGGATTAGAGGGCGATTTATATTGGACACAGGTGCATCCAACACCTGCGTAGGTGTTGACAAAGCGAGCTATTTTAAATTAATTTCCAAGGATTCCAAAATAAAAGCGGCAGGCGCTGGGGCTACAGATATGGAAACACTTGTTTCAGCTAAAAACGTGATTGAAATTGGCGGTTGGAAAAAAGAAAAACATAAGATAGTGGTTTTCGATCTGGTACACGTAAATGAAGCACTCAAAGCACACGAATCTCTGCCCGTTGACGGCATAATAGGCGCAGATATACTAATTAAATCAAAGGCTGTGATTGATTATAAATCCAGAAATTTATTTATGAAAAATAAAAAATAATCTTCCATTTT
>JAHEBI010000191.1 GCA_024642325.1 Eudoraea sp.
TCGCTTCCCATGGAAGAAAGGCTAAAATGCTTAAAAATTTCTCCGGCCCTGTTGGTAAAGGTGCCGTCCTGATTATTGATATAAATAAGGTCATTGCTTAAAAAATCATTAGCCACATAGATGTCCATCCAGCCATCTTCATTAAAATCATGAATTAATGTACTGTGGCTGTAGCCGTGAAATCGGATCCCGGCTTTATCTGATACGTCTTTAAATACCGGGTGACCCAAAGTGTCATCCCATTCATTTTTATACAGCCTGTCCCGGCTAAGAGATGTGCCGTCGTCTTCCAAAGGACTAAATTGACTTGGATTTATGCCTTCAATCCGGTTGACGCCTATAAAAAGATCCAGGTCTTCATCATTGTCATAATCAAAAAACTGGGCATGGGAAGAATAAGTGGTATCTGCAATCCCGTATTCTTGTGCCATTTCCTTAAATAGGGGAGTACCATTGCTATTATTGCCCTGGTTAATATACAAGAGGTTCCTTCTTCTTTCAGGATTCTTATAAAATGTATTGCAAATGTATATATCCTGCTTACCGTCCAGATTTATATCCACAATGGAAACTCCGGAAGACCAAAAAAGCGCATCCGGTTTATTTATATGGGCATCTGCAGAGATGTCCTTAAATTTCAAATTACCCTTATTGAGGAACAATTTATTATCTACCTGATTTCCTGTCAGGAAAATATCGTCCAATCCGTCGCCGTCAAGGTCCCCGAGTGCTACTCCGGATCCATTATAGACAAATTCATTATCCAGGATGTTGATAGAATCATTTTCAGTTAACTCATTGGTAAACTCAAGTCCGGAACTTTGAGGAATAACACTTTGGAAAAGTGCTGTATTTTTTTCATGTTTATCGCAGCCATTAAAAAGAAGTGAGCACAAAACAATTCCCGCTATAACATTTTGTAGTTTCATTGGACCTGTATTTTGAATCAACATACAAAAATGCAAGAACCCTGGCACATGAACAAATAAAAAGGCCGCTTTTCAGCGGCCCTTTACAAATTATATATACATTAATCCTAGTATCCCGGATTCTGAGATAAGACATCAGAGCCTTGAATATCTATTTGCGCTTGTGGAATAGGATAAACTTCACTTTTTCCGGCAGTAAAACTAGCCCCACCAAATTTGGTAATAAGGTACTGACCTTCATACTGCAAATATGTGTTTAAAGTTTCAGCGGCAACACCCCAGCGTACCAGGTCAAAGAAACGGTGTCCTTCTCCTGAAAGCTCAAGCTTTCTTTCAAAACGAACTGCAGTTCGTGCAGCGTCCTGAGATCCAAAGTCTGCAGCGGTATATTCAGAGATATTGTAATTTGCGGCATTGTCGCCGGAACCATCAGATTTTTTAACCCAAAATTCTGATTTGGCCGCTCTTGCTCTTACCTGATTTACATAGTCTAATGCTTTTGTCAATGAACCTGCTTCAACTTCTGCTTCAGCAGCCATCAAAAGCACATCTGCATAGCGTATAATAGTATAGTTCATTGTGGCATATCCACGTGTCCATGAACTACCATCTGTAAACGAATTCTCCTGAGATTTGTAATAGATGTATTTCTTTGGAGAGTAAGGACCCGCGTATGGGAAACTTCTGATCCAGGCAGAACCGGGATGATCTATCCAATCCAAGTATGGGATACCTTTTCTACCAATAGAATGATCAATTCGAGGATCTAACGGACCTGCATCCGGTACAAAATCAGCTTCATCGTTTCCATCTACAATTACCCAGAAAAAGGCATTTTGTAAGGCATTGGCCGGATCATTGTAAGATTCATCCAATAATGGTAAACCATTTGCCTGTGTTCTGAATGAATTAGCCAATGATAAACTTGGTTGAAAGAATCCACAGCAGTTACCCGGACCATCAGGACCAGTATTGTATGGATAGTTTAGATCATCAAAAGCATTGGCATTTTGAACGCTACCAGTATTATTGGCAGACTCTACATCCATAACTGCTTCTGCATGGTTGTCATTTTCCGCATTGTATATCTGGGCATAATTATCCAATAATGCATATTTTAAACCATTGGAAGTAACTCCATTGGCAATGACATCATCAAACCAGGTTATGGCTTCTGAAAATTTTCCCTGAAATAATTTTGCTTTTCCCATATAGGCAGCAGCAGCCCATTTATTTACCCGACCGGCATCTGTAACAGCAGGTAAATTATCATATGCATACTGGAAATCTGCTTCAATTTGAGCCCAGGCATCCCCACTGTTTGGAACAAGGATAACTTCTTCTGCTGGAAGCGTTTCATCAAAAACAGGGATTTTGTCAAAATGTTTTTTAAGGTCAAAATAGAAATGACCACGCAGCATCCTTGCTTCTCCACTGATCCTTTTAGCATCTGCTGGAATTAGTGCATCGGGGTTAGCAGTAATAGTTGCAAGTACCCTATTGGCTCTTGCAATTCCTTCAAAACGACCACGCCAAAGGTTATTCAAATCCCCACTGGTAGGATTTACTTCATAACGCTGAATAGGGTTAATATCAGCATAATCCCCTGCATCTGTTCCCTTGTTGGCTTCGCCGCCCATAATAGAACCGGTAACCCAATGGTTTGGTCCTTCAAATCGGTTTCCAAAGACACCGTTTAAGGCTGAATAGGTCCCGATAAGAAGCGCTTCTATACCATCTGCAGTTCCCAGCTGGGCATCACCCAATGATCCGGCAGGCGGTACTTCTAAAAATTCATCGCTACATGAGATACCCAATACGAGGGCGCACATGACGAAAACTCCGAATTGTTTAATTTTTTTAATTGTCATCATAACTTTTTTTTTCAAATATAATTAAAAATTTATCATAATTTTTCATAATCAACTTCTTAGAGTCCAATATTAACATTAATCAAATACGATGGCGTTACAGGGTAGTTACCTACATCAACACCAAAGTTCACATCAGCATTACCACCAACAACAGGATCTAATCCACTATAACCTGTTATGGTCCAAATATTATTGGCAGATAATCCTATTTCAAATTTGCTAAGTGTATTGGAATTATTAACCAGCTGACTAAAAGAGTACGTGAAAGCAAGTCTTTGAAGTCTGGCATAACTACCATCTTCTACATACCATGAATTGGCGGCTCCACTGGTACTAAGGTTAGCTGCACTTTCCCAGATAGGGGCAGATGCATTATTCCCTAATTCCGGGGTCCAGGAGTTAAATGCTGCAACACCTTTTGCAGAACCTTCAAAAGTACCAAAGAAATCTCTATACCATTTAGATTGGTTAAATATCTCTAAACCGGTAGACCAGTTCCAGAACATCTCCATTCTGATATCCTTATATTTCAAATCTATGGTTGCTCCACCACTGTAATTCGCTACAGGATCTCCAAGATATGTTCTGTCATCCGGGGTAATTACACCATCCCCGTCAACATCTCGGTATTTAAATCTACCTATTCCGGCTCCATCCTGTGCGGGAGAAGAAGCAACATCGGCGGCACTATCAAAATAGCCTATGACATCATAACCAAAAAATGCAGATAATGGCTTACCTATCTGGTTCCTTGTAGGGTTTATACCCCTCTGTCCACCTACGTCCAAAAAGTCGATACCCGGTGCAAATGCAACTACCTCGTTTTTAAGGAAGGTATTATTGACTGCAAATTCAAAAGATAAGTCTTCTGTAAAGTTTCCTTTATAAACTACTCGCAAGTCAATTCCCCGGTTAAGCATAGACCCAACGTTTCTGGATGGAGCACTTGCAAAGTTTCCGGTTACACCTGCCAAAGGCACTACGAATAAAAGGTCTTCGGTGTCACGTTTCCACCAGTCGAATTCAATATCCAGATGGTTGTCAATAAGTGTGGCATCAAAACCAATGTTGGTAGTTGTACTGGTTTCCCATTTAGCGTCTGGATTCCCTATACGGCTTGTGGCAAAACCTTCGTTAGCACCACTGTTTTGTCCTTGTATAGGATAAAAAGTATTATCAAGGGCAGAAGCTGCCAGTGAATACTGGTTGGCAGGGTTCACGTTGTTGGAGTTACCCATTTGACCCCATCCTGCGCGGATTTTTAAATCCTGAAACAAGTTCTGGTTATCCATAAAGGATTCTCCGGTTATCCTCCAGGCGGCAGAAAAGGCAGGAAAAGTACCATACCTGTTATTTGCACCAAAGACAGAAGAACCATCGCGCCGTACTACGGCAGAAATATAATATCTTTCGTCATAGTTGTACTGAAGCTGACCAAACAGGGAACTAAAATTAGCACCTTTTCTTATGAAACTTTGAACCACGGGGCTCTGAACTGCAGAGAGGGTTACAAAGTCTAAATCTGTAGAGAACGGGTTGATACCGGAGCCTTGAATTCTTCGTCCCTGAGGTGCTGCCACCGGGGTATTTGTCCCTTCAATTGCTTCTTGTCCTACTAAAACTTTTATTTTGTGTTTCTCTCCAAATAATTTCTCATAGGTAATGGTATTCGTAAATGTCCATGAGAAGCCATATTCTGAACCTTCACCAAAACTATAACTTGCCTGTGGTTCAGAATCTCCCAAATACCTGTAATTGTAATCCAGGTTATTAAAACTATAATAGAAACCACCGATACTACTTCTAAAGGTAAAACCATCAAAAGGCTTGATCAGTGCATAAAAATTCCCAATAGCACTTGCGCTAAATGCCTTATCATCTCCTCTGTCCTGAGCCAATCTTCGTACTGGGTTTCGCGGGTTGTTAAACCCTGCAGCCCTGGTACTGGCATAACTTCCAAAATCATCAAATACGGGGATAATGGTTGGCATACGATAGGCAGAAAGTACTTCAGACTCATCAGCTGCAATACCTTGCCCTCCGTTTCCACCTGATTGACCTACAACTGAATTATAGGTAACCTGGAAGTTTTCACCAATGCTTAACCATGGTGCCAGATCAAATTCTGAATTAAAACGGGCAGTGTACCTGTCCTGGCTGTTTGACAAAAGGATACCATCTATAGACTGCATATTTAATCCTATATAGAAACGACCATTCTCGTTTCCTCCATCAAAACCAACACTTACCCTGCTGGTAGGTGCAACCCTGGTAATTTCTCTATACCAGTTAGTTCCTGCCAGGTTTGGTCTTATTAAGAATACATTTTCAGGATCTGCTGCATAGTTCGCCTGAATCTGTGCCAGATTTATATCACTGGCTGAAACACCATTCTGTCCGTCTGCATGCAGATAATCCGGGAAGGTTGGCGTTGCATTGGAACCGTACTGCGGATGTGTATACTGCGGAGCAGTACCATTGGCCGCGGCGTTGTTTCTATAGGCAATATGCGTCCATTCGGCCATTTCCTGTGGGTTCAACATCTTTGGTGATCCTGCTACATTGGGATCTGTGATACCACTTTGAATATTAATTGAAATATTTGTTTTCCTGTCTCCACGGGATCCTTGTTTAGTAGTGTAGACAATTACACCGTTGGCTGCCCTGGCTCCATAAATAGATGCGGCGGCGGCGTCCTTAAGCACTGTGGTAGTAGCAATATCATCCGGGCTTAAAAAA
>JAHEBI010000192.1 GCA_024642325.1 Eudoraea sp.
AAGTCATTTCTACGCATCAATCTGGTAAAAAAGTCGCGATGATAGGTGTTGAAAATGCCTATCCGATTGGTGAGGATCTTTCCCAATTTGAGATGTATCAAAAATTAGGTGCAAGGTATATCTCTTTTGCCCATAACGGGCATAGTCAGTTTTGTGATTCAAACACAGGAGAAAAGGATAATATATGGCTACATAATGGTTTAAGTGAATTAGGTGTAAAGGCTGTTTATGAGATGAATAGGCTTGGTATGATGATTGATATCTCACATATTTCAAAGGAGGCTATGGTTCAAATTTTAGGTTATTCCAAAGTTCCTGTTATAGCCTCACATTCTTCAGCGCGGGCGTTGTGTGATCACAGTAGAAATTTAGATGATGAGCAATTGAAATTACTTAAAGAAAATGGCGGTGTAGTTCAAACCGTGGCGTTCAGTGCATATTTAAATACTGCCAAGCACGAGGCAAGATCAGATTTTATGAAGGGGATCTACAAAAAAGTAGCAGATTCCCTGGGCGTAGAATGGTTTGAAAGTTCTGAAATTAAAGACCTGACTGAAAAACAACAGAATGACTATTCAGCAAATTACCCTAAAGTTACCAGAATTGCGAAAACTCAGGTTGCCAACAGAAAAGATGTACCACAGGAAGTTGATATACCCGATTTTGTTGATCATATAGACTATATGGTTAATCTGATAGGTATAAATCACGTTGGTATTAGCTCCGATTTCGATGGTGGTGGTGGGATTAAAGGTTGGTCTGATGCTTCTGAAACTTTTAATGTCACACTGGAGTTAGTAAAAAGAGGGTATTCGGAAGATGAAATCCGACAATTATGGGGAGGTAATCTACTCAGAGTACTGGATGAGGTTCAGATGTTTTCCGCTTCTTTGAATAAGTAATTCTGTTGGAATAGCTGTAAAGAATTAGAAATAGCTTGCTGATTCTAATATGAATGAAATAAAGGATTTGGGTTTTGATCCATATAGATACGATTGTTAACATATAATTAAGGAAGAATTATAAATTATGTTAAGCTAACAATAAACTTTTCTTAATTGCTTTTTTGTAAGCCAGGAAATTGAATAGATTTAAGAAACCTAAACAAATTCCGTCATGCAAACAATCAGTAGATACTTCGTTGCCTTTCTTTTTTCTTTTTTCTCCAATTATGTAGAAGAGCCTCCATCTGAGTCAGATAAGCAGGCCGGAATTTATGAGTCCCATATAAAGCACAGGAAACAGTCTGACTGCAATTCGGTAAAAACAGGGATTACCGTACTCGAAAATTATATTTAAGTCATTTGCAAAATTGTTGTAATAAATACGGAAATAGCAAAAAATAAAGGGTTTACTTTAGCTTGTTTGCCCCCAAGTGCTGACTGACAATTCGTGAAAACACGGAGTATTACATCAGAAGTAATCTCATAAAATTCAGGAAAATTAATTGTTATTGGGAATCAAGGTTTTAGGTGCCTGGAGGTTTATTTTGAATTTATTATTTATTTTTTTAATAAAAAAAGCAGCCAGTAAAGGAGATTCCAATTCCATGTTCTGATGAATAAAAAAGTGAATATTCTTAAGGCCTGATTTATGCCACTGCCATAGCCGCTCTACCCATTCTTCCAGGCGGTGATAATCGCTTTTATGGTTGGCCCCTACAAAACGAACAAAAGCCTCGTTGTTAGTGAGCCGCATATGCATAATATCCCTTCTTCCGGCAGTATCTACAAGAACATTGGCCATATTCTTTTCTTCCAGTAAATTGCAGAGCTCATTGGCTATATAGTCATCATTAAACCAATCTGTATGCCTGAATTCAAGAGCAATTGGAAATTCTTGCGGCCAGTATTCCACAAATCGCACTACTCTATCCCAGTTTTTTGGACCAAAATTGGGATGCATCTGTAAAAATATAGTTCCTAATTTATCTTTAAAACCTGAAGTTGCCAATAGAAAATTATCTAATGCCGGGTAGGCCATATCGTTTAATCGCCTCAGATGACTAACATTCTGAACGACCTTAGGGAAAAATTTGAAATATTCCGGCACCATATCATACCATGTGGAATATTGTTCGGTCGGAAATATCCGGTAAAAGGTCGCATTTAATTCTATAGCGTTGAATTGACTGCCGTAATAACGTAATTCTTCCTTTGTTCCGCGCGGATAAAAATTTTTCAGCTCCTGCCTATTCCATTTGGCACAACCTACAAATATTTTCAGGGGTTGACTGTCAATGGACCGTGATAAAACAGCTGCCAGCCGTGGGTGATCCTCAGGAAGGCTCAAATCAATAAGATCGGGATATTCAACCTTGCCAAACTTCATATAGCCACATCTAAATTTAAAAAGTTTTTGAAATTACACATTAATCGTAATAACTTCAATAATTCTAAGGGTATTCATTACCGAAGATCGTAAAGCATAAGGTGATTAATTCGTATATACGGGCAACTGGCATGTTCATAAACCCGTTAACAACTAATTGTAAACCTGGGGGAGCGTAGATAGTGTATTTTCTAATTTTATAGAAACTCCTTCAGATGAACCAAAGATCTGCTGACCTCCTGAGCTTAAGGCCGGAGATTCCAAATGCCAAAATAACCCCTGACATGAGTAAAGACGAGCAATTCCAGAATGGAACGCTACGACCTATCATCAAATTTCAGAACCCATTATTAATCGAGGCATTCAAGAACTATATTATCAAGCATAAGAATTCGTTCTTTGAATTGAGCATTGAAAAACGAATAGATTATATAGAAAATGCCATCCAAAAAGACATCAAATTTCGTAATTCCCTTAAGGGTATGGTTATAGGTCAGTTTACTGTTGAAGAATATACAACCTATATTCAAAACTCTTCGGCACTTAACAAACGGATGATGAATATGGTAGTAGAACGCCTTAAAGATCAGGTACAAGCCTTTGAAACTGTTGTATTAGTTTAGAAGGGATTCCCCATCCAGGTTCGTAGTCAGTATTTCGCTCATTAGATTAAAAAAGGGCCGGATATTTTTAAAGGATTTGTTCACTTCCTCAATAAAATTCCTATCCAATACTTCTTCATCTCTAAAATTCCTTACAAATATAAAGGCTTTCTTCCTGATCAAATCAATATTAGGATCTTCCTTGTTAAACCCTTTTGGAGCTGTTTTTACTTCATCTCCTACTATTTCTCCCCATGTATCTTTAAAGGAAGGCATATTGATTAATTTACGAAAGGCCGAGGCATCATACTCCAGCTCCTTGCGGATACGCAGAAGATCTTCTGTATTGGGTTCCCAGAAACCTGCAGCTATAAATGATTCTCCTGGCCGGATCTGCAAATAATAACCGCCCCTCAGGTTTGCACCGGCCCTTGAAAAAGAGCCGGCAAAATGAGATTTATATGGCGTTTTGTCTTTGGAAAACCTTACATCCCTGTAAATTCGAAACATTTTTAATTTTTCAATTTCATCATGTTCCTTCATTTTATCCATCAGATTCGTATAAAACCGCTTTACCTCAGTTTCCAAAGATTTAAATCTGGACTTATGCAGCTCGAACCATTCGCGATTATTGTTTTGTTTTAAATCTGTTAAAAAATTAAGCGCGTCTGCAGTAATTACTGTGTTTTCCATACGACTAAGCTGTATAAATTTTATGCTAAAGTTAACCATTTCAAGCAAGATGCTTTTTAAATATTGGTTAATTTTGATTCTTAATTTTCACTAATGGACAAGTCTATAATTATTAAAAAGATCATCGAAAATAAAAAGCAGCCTAATTTGAGGTATCGGCTTAAACGTAATGTAGAGGAATTTACAGACCTTCTTTTCCTTACCCTGTTTGATATTGAAACCCCGGTGGAAGCGAATATCGAAACTCTTGAAATTCAATTTGACGAGTTGATAAACCTTGCTTGCTGGGATATTGAAAAACCCTGTGCCAAAATATGGGGAAATTATTTGGAAAGGCTTCCTGTGGTTCTCGAAAAACTAAACATGGATGCCGAAGCCATAGCTTGCTGTGACCCTGCTTCCTTATCTATTGAAGAAGTTTATATGGCTTATCCCGGCTTTTATGCCATCGCTATCTATCGTTTAGCACATGAACTATATAACAAAGGCTTTCCGCTGGTCCCCAGATTGATGACGGAATATGCGCACAGGCAAACCGGAGTAGATATAAATCCAGGTGCTCAAATTGGAGAATCCTTTTTTATTGATCATGCGACAGGTGTAGTCATTGGGGAAACAGCAATAATTAAGAATAATGTTAAAATATATCAGGGAGTTACTTTAGGAGCATTATATGTTGCTAAGAATTTACAAATGACAAAGCGTCATCCAACTATTGAAAACAATGTTACTATATATGCAAATGCCACTATTTTAGGTGGTGATACCATTATAGGTGAAAATTCAATAATTGGTGGAAACGCATGGGTGACGGCATCTGTACCTTCCAATTCCAAGGTATTTCATAACCCTGAAATAAAAATAAAAACCGAGCCCAATGTCTCATAGTATTTTAGATCTAATAGGGAATACACCTCTGGTCGCCTCAAGGTCTTTAAATGCAAATCCTGGTGTAACGCTTCTTTTTAAAATGGAAGGTCATAATCCCGGAGGCAGCGTTAAGGACAGGGCAGCATATTATATGATCAAAAACGGTTTAGAGCGTGGAGAGATAAATGGTGATAGCAAGCTAATTGAAGCAACCAGTGGAAACACAGGTATTGCCCTGGCCATGATTGCTGGTATTTTTAAACTAAACATGGAATTGGTAATGCCTGAAAATTCAACCAAAGAGCGGGTACAAACGATGCGTGCATTTGGCGCAAAAGTTACTTTAACCCCTGCAGATGTTGGAATTGAAGGTGCCCGCGATTATGCCGAAGCTAAGGTAAAAGATGAGGGTTACCAAATGCTTAACCAGTTTGCAAACGACGACAACTGGAAAGCGCATTACATGACTACCGGCCCCGAAATATGGAGGGATACGGCAGGGAAAGTAACCCATTTCGTGTCTTCCATGGGGACCACAGGAACTATTATGGGCACGTCTACCTATTTGAAAGAACAAAATGAGAATGTGAACATTGTTGGAGTACAGCCAACGGATGAATCCAAAATTCCAGGAATTAGAAAATGGCCTAAAGAATACCTTCCAAAGATCTTCAACCCTTCCAAAGTTGATCAAATAATGGAAGTTAGTGAAGCTGAATCAAAAATTATGGCTAAACGGCTGGCGAAAGAAGAAGGCATTTTTGCGGGAATGAGCAGTGGCGGAGCGACTGTTGCGGCTCTAAAACTGGCTTCGGGACTTGAAAAAGGCCTGATTGTTTCAATTATATGCGACAGAGGAGACCGTTATTTGTCATCTGATCTCTTTGACTAATTAGAAGACAGAATTTCCTGAATTCCATCACGATAGGCCTGGAATTCTTTTAAATTATTATGTTGTCCGCCCTTTATGGAATAAAAGGAATTCCTGTCGAAAGGCACGGACTTAAAAAGTTTTAGTCCTGAATTGTAAGGCACTATCCTATCT
>JAHEBI010000193.1:0-3356 GCA_024642325.1 Eudoraea sp.
ATTGTCAAGCCAATCAAAATCAGAAGACAAGGAAGAGGGGATAGCGTAAGGGCAATTGGAGTCACTTAACTTCTCAAAAAAAACCCATTTATCATTGCATAAATGAACTAACTCAAGATCATTCAATACGATCTTAACTCCGGTTAACTCTATTTCTTCTTTATGGTTAGCTAGAAACTTAACGTCTTCCTCGAAACTTGGGATAATTAAATCTACTTTGTGATCTTTAATTACCTTTATAAACCAGTCCAGATAACCCTCAGAACCACTAAAAGGGGCTTCAATACAAACATCAGTAAACGCAGGCGCTATTGAATTTTTATGAATTGTAGATCCAATTAATCTATATGTTTTTTTTGTATTCCTAATTGATTTTAAAATTCCATACCCTATAAGTGAGCTGGCTCCTGTTACCCAAATGTTGGTCATATATAATTAATAGATTTGATAAATTCATTTATTTGATCCTGTATAGCATTAATTTGCAATACCAAATATTTCAATATTCAGGAATAATTAAACTCACGAATATTTTACTTGTTCTGCAAATTACTTAATAAAACTCCAACTCTGCTGTTATAACTATGCTTTAATGATGCACAGGACACCACATTCAAATTCATTCACTAAGTGAGATTCACCAAAGTCTTTGAAAACCTATCCGGTTCTTCCTCGCAATATACACCGTTGGTTCAACTCCAATGCGCTACTAATTGTTCCGGCTAATTACTTTTTAGTTCACTTCAACCATTGAATATTCGGTTATTCTATTTTGTTTATGTTCTTCTGAAGTGCATCTTACCCCGTCTGTACAGCCGTTCGAAATCTGAGTCTCACCGTAACCTTTTCCATATATTCGATCACCGTCTATTCCGGAAGAAACTATATACTTAACGGTGCTATCCGACCTGCGTTGAGATAACCTCTGATTATAATCTGCTTCACCCCTTGAATCAGCATGGCCTTTCACTTCAATTACCACATCCGGGTATTTATTCATAAAGGCAACCAATTCATCCAATTTCCCTTGATCGGAAACCGTCAAATACGAAGAATTGAACCTGAAAAATACCTTACTGAGATTGGAAAGTTCATCCATTTTCTGCTGTTGCATGTCCATCGCTTCCTGTCTGGCCCTTTCTTCGGCCGCTAATCTCGCTTCCTCCTCTTCCCTGGCCAATCTGTCTGCAAGTGCTGCAGCCGCAGCCTCCGCTTCTAAAGCCGCGTTAATTGAATCTGAAACTCGCCTGGCCTCTTCTTCCATGGCATTAATTAAAGCCAGTTTTTCCAGCCCTTTTTTGGTCAGATCCTTTTCTATATTAAATTGATAAACAACCCCAACGGCATGTTGCAGGTGGTTGGAAGCTTCATTTCCAAAGGACCATTTCCCTGAGGAACTAAAATCCAGTCCCCATCTATCCGAAAACCAGGTTCTGAATCCGATTACAGCATTATAAGTCCCTCTCCCAAGATCATTCGCGTACGTATATCCTGCTCCTACGCCCACATAAGGATCAAACCATCCCGTCTGGCCTACTATTTTGTTTAAATCATAGCTAACCCTCGTATCAAAACCAAAATAATCCTTATCCTCAGGGTTAACAACACCATCTATGATATTGCCTTCCTTGTAGTTGTTATACGAAGCAATTGCTTCCAAACCTATCCCACTTCTGAAATAACGGCCCAAACTTATTCTGGAAGGAAAAGCCACGGCATTATACATATTTTTGGTTGTGGTAATATTATTCAACCTATTTCCCGAGTCATTTATAAAATTCCACCCCAATCCTACCATCCAGGAACTCACCACCATACTGTCTTTGGCAGTCAATTGCAACACCTCCTGTTGTTCTGACTGAAGTTGCTCTTGTGATGTAGATAGAGTTTCTTCCTGTGCATAAAATGAAGGTGTCCCCAGGAAAAGAATAGCGATAACGCTTGTGAAGTAGGATTTCATAACGTAGTGATTTGGAATAATTACATTACAAAATTACGCCTCGTTACATAGTAATCCCACAAATTGCTTTTAAGTGTAAATTTCTTCGATGTGAAACCTAATTTTACTACAAAGAATCAGTCATCCCTACTAAGGATAATTTCCTTGTCGGTAAGCGGCATTTTATATAGGTGAAAGGGCATTAAAAGGGCCCTGGAAGGAACTCCCTTTTCTTTAGTGTCTTCCAGGCCTAAAACCATCTGATTATCCTTTTCCTCTAGCTTTTTAAATATAGGGGAATGCACGACAGAAGTTTTACCTGCACAATAGATAACCACCATTTCCGTACTAAAATCAATTTGAGGAATTTGAAGTCCGGGTTTTCGGGTCTTATTTACTTTGTAAAAGAAACTTTTTAAAGTCTCATCTTTCCGAATCACTATTAACTGCTCTGTTTCTGAACCCCCGTAATTGTCACTTAATACTAATGTCAACGGGGCTTTGTCCAAATCCTGATCATTTGTGTTTTTAACCTTGTTCTTTTGACTTCCACAAGCCACTGCCAATATCAATATTCCAAAAATAAGAGCTCTCATTCGAAATTACATTAATAGGAATTATTGTAATGGGCCTTATAAGCTTTTTCATACAGGTCTTCATAAAGTGGCAAAACATTCTTGATGTCAAAATTGAGGGCAACCTGGTAGGCATTCTCCTTGAACTCTGCCAAAACAGTATCATCGCTGAGGATTTTTAATGCATTGCTAACCATATCATCCACATCGCCTACATCACTCAAATAACCGGTTACCCCATGAATATTGACTTCAGGAATTCCTCCGGTATTACTGGAAATTACCGGAGTCCTATTGATCATGGCTTCCAGGGCCGCTAAACCAAAACTCTCCGATTTAGAAGGCAATAAAAACAAATCTGAAAAGCAAAGGATTCTGTCAATTTCATTGCTGTTACCTAAAAACACAACCTTATCTGAAATGCCCAGTTGCTCACATAAAAGCTCGGCATGCTCCTTTTCGGGACCTTCCCCAACCATAATCAATTTAGCCGCCATTTGCTTCTGAATGCCGTTAAAAATATGAATGACATCCGGTATATGCTTTACCTTTCTGAAGTTGCTTATATGCGTAATTATCTTTTCATCTTCCTCAGCCATTAAAGATCGCTGACAGTCTGTAAAATCCAAACTGTATTTCGTTTTATCAATAAAATTGGGGATCACCTCAATTTCTTTTTTTACATCAAAAAAATCTAATGTTTTCTGTTTTAAATCTTCTGATACTGAGGTTACTACGTCACTTTTATTAATGCTAAAGTTCACCGCAGGTTTGTAAAAAGGATGGTTCCCAACCAAGGTGATATCCGTACCATGTAAAGTTGTAATCATGGGTATAAAAAT
>JAHEBI010000193.1:3366-5532 GCA_024642325.1 Eudoraea sp.
CGCCATATAACCTGCGTAGGCATGAGGTATTGCATAATGTACATGAAGTAATTCTATGCCATAAAGCTTAATGGTATCTACAAGTTTACTCGAAAGGGCCAATTCATATGGCTGGTAATGAAAAAGTGCATATTCCGGCACGTGTACCTCATGAAAATGAATCCTGTTGCTTAACAGCTCCAGTCGAACCGGTTGCCTGTATGTTACAAAATGTATCTCATGCCCCCTGTTGGCCAAAGCTATCCCTAATTCTGTGGCAACAACCCCACTACCGCCGAAAGTTGGGTAACAAACTATAGCTATTTTCATTTAATTTACTATTTTAAGTTGCTGTATGTTAGAACCTTGAGAGATAAATAAAAACATACAACACTTCTTAGATACAAATCTAATATTTAATTCCCTGCCTAGTTGATAAGAGAATCATAAATTGCCTTTTGAATCCTTGTCCTAAGTTCCGATTTCACCAATAGCCTGTTTGTGGAGGAGGGATAAGTTCTGTTGGATAGAAAAACGTAAATAATCTCCTCTTCCGGATCTGCCCAGGTAAAAGTCCCTGTGAAACCACTATGCCCAAAGCTCTTTCTGGACACACAACCACAGGTTGGACCTTTTTCTTCGAGTTGCGGTTTATCAAATCCTACACCTCTTCGCACAAGTTTATCGCAGAAATAGCACTTATTAAATTTTTCTATGGTCCGGGCATCTAAAAACCGGTCTCCCCCATAATAACCTCCCTGAAGGTACATTTGCATAATTTTTGCCACATCATTGGCATTGCTGAACAAGCCTGCGTGCCCCCCCACTCCGCCTTGCATTGCTGCTCCCATATCATGGACATAACCCTGAACAGTCTGGTACCTGTAATAAGTATCTACCTCCGAGGGAACAATCATATTAATTGGGAATTTTTCTAGCGGATTATATGTCATATGGTTGGCTCCCATAGGCTTATAAAGGAAATTATCCATTAAATCATCCAAGCCGGCATCATAGGTTTCCTCGATATACTTTTTGAATATATAATAGGGAACATCGCTGTACCGATACCTGTTGGACTTAAGATGTTGCCTGCCTATTCTATTGTAAATAGAGTCCCTGTAAGAATCTTTCAGATACATCCTGTCGGTGACCTTAATGGAGAACCCATCCGAAGGATTGCTTCTATAGAATTCCGGAGATGGTTTTCTTTTAGTATTTAAAGTCTCCAGATAGAATGCTATCCAGGATGGTAGTCTGCCGTAATGACTTAACGCTTTCAGTACTGTTACATCTTTAAGCTCCGTATCTGCATATTCCGGTATTAAATCCTGAAAAGTATCATTTAAGGCAATTTTGCCGTCCTCTTCCATCTTCATAACGGCGGGTAATGTGGAAAGTATTTTAGTGAGCGAAGCAAGATCATAAAGGTCATTGGTGGTTAGCTGATTTTCAGATTCATAAGTAGGCTTCCCAAAAGCCTTATTATAAATTACCTTACCCCTTCTTGCAACAAGTACCTGCGCCCCGGGAAACATTAAGGAATCCAATCCATTTTGAACTAAGCGATCAACCTCTGCAAGTTTTAAGGAACTCATCCCTACCCTTTCGGGTGTGCTGTATCCTAAACGCCTTAAGGATTCGGTTTTAACCGAAGTATTCACAGGAAACTCGCGAGCTACCGTAACAGGTAGTACGCCCTTTGCGGGTATTGCCCCGAACAGTACTTCAGCTGCTTTCTGCTGTGCTATATCACTATTCTGATATGCCATAACTATCCCGTCTATATCCATAAAGGATGTAACATCCAATAGCGCATACGGCTTGGCAAATACAGTTAGTATAACGTTGGAAGTCCGTTGCCTGGAAATTTCCTGAAGCCAAAAAAGTTCTTGCTGAGAAAATTTGTAGGGTTTCCAGGGACTTTCATTACTCATATGGAGTCCTATAATGATCAGATTAAAATCAAAGAGCTTCTTCTTCATGGTGGCGATATCCTTCGCATTCACCTGCGTTACCCCGGCGTATTTATTTAAGGTCTCCAAAAAAGGGGAATTTATACCATCACCAAATTTGACATAGGCAATTTTCTTGTTTTCAAGTTTTTTGATACCAATAAGATTCAACTTATCACCAATTACTGTAATTGCATTCTCTATTGCCTCTTCGTAGATTACATCATTTTCA
>JAHEBI010000194.1 GCA_024642325.1 Eudoraea sp.
ATTTGAGTTGGCTTGGGGAATAACTTTTCCCAACTGGCGATTGCTAAAGCTGTTTTCTATAGGTTCTTCTGCGTTTATAGATTTCCGGGTCAAAGTGTTTCCACATTTGGCGGATAGCAACGTTTTCCTCTAATTCGGGAGTTCTGTAACAATTCCTTATTTTTTTTGCCTGAAAGACCTTGTGATATTGATTCATGATTATAGCGGTAACACCCTTATTTTGATACTCCGGATGAACCCCGATAAGGTAAAAAATAACGTCTTTGCTATTCTTTTTAGCATTCAGAAGATAAAGGAAACCAAAAGGGAAAAGGCTGCCATTGGCTTTTTGCAAGGCTGATCCATATGAAGGCATTACTATGGCAAACGCTACAAGTTTGTCATTACTGTCAATAACAAACTTTATATATTCGGGATTGACCAGACGAATATATTTATTCTTGAAATATGCTTTTTGCTCTTCGGTTAAAGGAACAAATGAAGATAACCTGGCATAAGTCTCATTAAACAGATCAAACATCTGGTCTGCCCAGGGCATGATATCTTCAGATTTGGTAAAATTCATTTCCCTTAAGCCATACCTCTTTTTAATCAATAATTGTATTTTAATAAAGTGTTCGGGCTTGGTATTACCGGCAGGAAATCTATTTTCCATATATTCCTTTTCCTTTACAAAGCCATGGTTTTCATAATGATCCTTGTAGTAGGGATAATTATACCAGGTGATCATTGTTCCCATGTGGTCAAAACCTTCAACTAAGACACCTACTTTATCCAGATGTGAAAACCCTACCGGGCCTTCCATATAATCCAGGTTATTATTCTTGCCAATCTCGGCAACCTTGTCGAGTAATGCTTTTGAAACCTCCAAATCATCGATAAAATCAAACCAGCCAAAACGCATTTTTGAGATTAGCTGCTCATTTACTTCTATCCAATTAATAATAGCCGCTACTCTCCCTACCAATTCATTATTCTTATAAGCAAGAAAAAACCGGGCTTCAGCATTATTGAAGTTGGGATTTTTTTGTTTGTCAAATGTTTCGAGTTCATCAGAAATAAGCGGGGGTACCCAATATGGAGATGTTTTATAAAGGGTAAAAGGGAATTTAATAAATTTTTTTAGATCCGATGTTGTAGTAGCTTCTTCGAGCCTTACCATACCATTTGTTTGTATGGTTAAGATAAGAGATATTTAGTGAAGGAATCAAATTTTAAGACAATTTTTACTAATTCATAAATAGTAATCCTTGTATTTTAGAAATCAATTTTCACATTTTAGAAAGTTTTTTTATTTTTTTCTTTTTTCTTCTGCATTTTAATATCTTTTTTGGAAGGCCCTAGATATATGTCTTCTGCACCTTTTCCTTTATTCTTTCCTTTTGTTTTTTTTCCCTTTTTACTTTTCTGCATGGAATTCTTTTTAATTGAACCCCCATTTTCACCAGCCTTCTGATCTTCAATAGGGATGAGGACATCCTTATGAAAATCCAGTCTGTAAGATGCCCCTGCTGAAACAAAAAGACGACTTGGAGAATCCTTAAAGCTGCCTCCTAAGTTTGCGTCAACCTGGAAATTTTCATTAACCAAAAACGCCCCACCACCCCTCAATAAGACATCGGCATAACGATCGCTGCTAATCCCCTGGTTTTCTACAAACACACTCCACTTGGGATTTTTCAGGGCATGCGATAAGGAAATTGTATAGCCCAATTCAGGGTCATCAGTGGCAATTCTGTCATAGGAAATATTGGAAATCAAAACAAATCTTGGCGTAAGCCTGCTCTGAGTGGCTAGCATAGCTCTGGGAGAAACCGTTGGATCTGTAGGGTAAAAAGGGTTATCCCCTAATACAAAATTAGCCCCGGCATAAACGGAAATGGCAGGGATTAAATTTTTAAACTGAAATTTATTATTTGCCTTCCAGCTATAAAGGTTGGGCTTGTTTCTTTCGGGATTTGCATATGGATCGAAGATTAAATACTTCACCCCAAGTCGATTTCTTGAAAAATTTGTTCTGGATTCATTAAAATCGAGAGAATTATAGGTGATATTCTCATTTTGGTAGGTACCCTCCCAATTAAGCTCAAGTTTTTCTAATAACAAACCATAACGAAACCAAGCTCTGCCTGAACAACTCCTTTTCCTATGGCATAGGCGCTTACAGATAAACCTGGTCGGTTGGAATTTATTACATCTGTATATTGGCAAAGGGCCATAATAGGACTTAATAACCCTAATATAAAAAAGGCTTTTATAAGATTTTTTAACTTAATTGGTTGAAACATCAGGTAGATTTTATTATTATTTTATGAATTTTGTAATGTTAATACAACGTTGGAATTGTATTTTTGATATATAGAATACAGACATTATGGGTTTTTTAAAAACGATTTTAATAATTCTTCTGGTATACTATACGCTCAAATTATTTGCGAAATGGTTTGGCCCAAGTATATTTGGCTATGCTGCCAGAAAGACAGAAAAACATTTTCGGGAAAGATTCGAACAATTTCAGGGCTTTCAAAATCAGGAAGAGAATACGAGTGAAGGTGAGATAAGTATTGATAAAAAAACAGTACAAAGGAATAA
Organism: Eudoraea sp.; assembly: GCA_024642325.1. Lineage (GTDB taxonomy): Bacteria > Bacteroidota > Bacteroidia > Flavobacteriales > Flavobacteriaceae > Eudoraea. The sequence continues at coordinate 2,593 of JAHEBI010000194.1, forward strand.
GAATTCCGAACAAATTGGCGAGTTCATAGATTTTGAAGAAATAGAATAACCATTACCACCAAACCCAACAATGAATAGAGGTACAAAGGCTTTATTTATCCATTTTTTTGCGCTTGCTTTTTTTGTGGTTGCCTCGTTGGCCTACTTCTACCCTGTACTTCAGGGTAAAACTATAATGCAATCCGATATTATTCAATATACCGGAATGGCCAAAGAACAAAATGATTTTAGAAAAAATACGGATGAAGAACCCTATTGGACAAACAGTGCTTTTGGAGGCATGCCTACCTATCAATTGGGAGCTTATTATCCACATGATTATGTTAGAAAGCTCGATAGGACTATTCGATTTCTTCCCAGACCGGCAGATTACTTGTTCCTGTACTTTGTTGGGTTTTACATTTTATTATGCTGTTTAAAAGTAGATTATCGCCTGGCAATCTTTGGCGCTCTCGCTTTTGGGTTTTCTACTTATCTCATTATTATTCTGGGAGTAGGACACAATGCGAAGGCCCATGCTTTAGGATATATACCCATTCTATTAGGCGGTATTGTGCTGACTTTCAGAAAAAAGTACCTCTGGGGTTTTATTCTGACCGCTGTGGCCATGGCATTGGAAATAGGGGCAAACCATTTCCAGATGACTTATTATTTTATGTTCCTTGTACTTATACTTGGAATTTCTTACCTGGTTGATGCCATTTTAAAAAAGAAATTAAAGCATTATTTCATTTCTGTAGGACTCCTTATTGTAGCAGTAGTTTTGGGAGTTTCCGCTAATGCGACATCTCTTATGGCAACCAAGGAATATGCAGATTGGAGCACAAGAGGTAAATCGGCACTTACTATAAACCCGGACGGGACATCAAGGGAGAAAACCGGGGGATTGGACAAAGAATACATTACTCAATACAGTTATGGAATAATTGAATCCCTCGATTTATTTGTCCCCAGGCTTTTTGGAGGCAGCAATAATGAAGACCTGGGTACGGATTCCAAGGCTTACGATTATCTCACAGAACAAGGATTGCCAAGAACCAGGGCCCTTGAATTCAGCAGTGCTCTGCCATTGTATTGGGGAAATCAACCCGGGGTTGCGGCACCGGCTTATATCGGGGCTATTATCATTTTTCTTTTCGTTCTGGGCCTGTTTTTGGTAAAAGGACGTTTAAAATGGTGGTTAGTGGGAGGAACTTTACTTTCACTCTTCTTATCATGGGGAAAGAATTTTAGTATTCTGACTGATTTTATGATTGAATATTTCCCTTTTTATAACAAATTCAGGGCGGTTTCTTCAATTCAGGTTCTTTTGGAACTCTGCGCACCTGTACTGGCAGTAATGGCATTGGTTCAGGTTTTTAAGCCTTCATTGCCAAAGGACCATAAACTTAAAGCTTTAAAGACAAGTTTGATTATCGTTGTTGGACTGGGTATTGCCCTCTTTTTATTTAAAGGGACTTTCGATTTTTCAGGGTTAAATGATGCGACCTATCAGAAGTATTTTGGAGATGAGGTCATGACCATGATCAAACGGGACAGGGAGGCAGTTTATATCAATGATACCATACGATCATTAGTATTTGTAATACTAGCCGGACTTGTCATTTGGCTCTACCTGAAAGATAGACTCAAGCAAAACATAATGATTTTAGCCCTTTCATTGCTATTATTATTTGACCTTGTAGGAGTTGATCTTAGGTATGTAAATAAAAAGGATTTTGACAGACAAAAAAGGATGAGTCAGCCGTTTGAGCAGCTGCCAATGGATAAGCAGATAGCGGAAGATAGAGGTGTATTCAGAGTATATGACCCTGAGGAGGGCCTTAACGGAGCAAGAACGTCATATTTTCATCAATCTATTGGAGGTTATCATGCCGCAAAACCGGCAGGGATGCAGGATTTATTTGATTTCCATATTTATAGGAATAATTTACGGGTCCTGAATATGCTTAACGTAAAGTATATTGTTCAAAAGGATGAAGAAGGTAGAAATTATGCAATTACAAATCCTGAAGCCAATGGCAATGCCTGGTTTATTCGTAAACTCATAAATGTGCAAAATGCCAATGAAGAAATTAAGGCACTGGATAGTTTGGATGTGCTTAATGAGGCTGTATTAAATACATCTGATTTTTCACAAATAAGCCAATTTAATTTTCAAAAAGATACTTCGGCTATCATTAGGCTTAGGGAATTTAAACCTAATCATTTGACTTACACCACCAGTAATTCAAATAACGGACTTGCCGTATTTTCAGAAATGTACTATCCGCGAGACTGGAAGGCTTATATTGATGGCAAACAAACAGATCATTTTAAAGTCAATTATGTCTTGAGGGCGATGATCATCCCTGAGGGTAATCATACCGTAGAGTTCAGGTTTGAACCCAAAGTAATTGAAACCGGGGGAAAGATTACTTTGGCAAGTTCCATTATAATGATATTAATGATTATAGGAGGGGGACTATTTTCAGTATTTCGCTTTCAAAAAAAGAAAGAGGAATAATGCATAAGGTACTTATCATTAGCTATTATTGGCCTCCTGCCGGGGGGCCTGGCGTTCAGCGCTGGCTAAAATTTGTGAAATATTTACCTGAATTTGGAATACACCCGGTCATTTATATTCCTAAAAACCCAAAATATCCTATTACTGATAAAAGCCTCACTGAGGAACTTCCAAAAAAAGTTACTATATATAAAAATAAAATCTTCGAACCTTATTTTTATGCAGGATTTTTAAGTCAAAAAAAGACCAAACAAATAAGTGCAGGGGTTATTAGTGCCGGAAACCCGTCCTTATTGGAAAGAACACTGCTATGGATAAGGGGCAATATGTTCATACCAGATGCCAGAAAGTACTGGATTAAGCCATCTGTAAGGTTTTTAATGGATATTATTAAAAAAGAACAAATAGACACCATAATTACGAC
>JAHEBI010000195.1 GCA_024642325.1 Eudoraea sp.
AGGAAAACACAACCCTTTATTTTCGCTGGCCAGTGCAGCTGTGGTGTATTGCAGGATCATATAGCCGGAATTTATCCCCGTATTTTCCATGAGCAATTCAGGAACACCCGGGCTATTTCCCTCCAGTGCAAGATAAATCCGCCTGTCTGATATGTTTCCCAATTCCGATGCTGCAAGGCACGCATAGTCCAGAGCCATAGCAAGGGGTTGTCCGTGAAAATTACCGCCACTTATAGTCAATTCTTCATTGATTATAATTGGATTATCTGTTACGGAATTCAGTTCTACCTCTAACAATTCCTTAAGGTGTAACCAGGTATTTCTGGAAGCTCCATGTACCTGAGGGATACATCGCAATGAATAGGGATCCTGTACCTTTTCACAATCAATATGATTCTCCATGATCTCAGATCCTTTTAGCAGCAATTTAATCCTTTCCGCTACATGAATATTACCCTTAAACGGACGCAAACTGTGTAATTCGTGATAAAATGGCTTTATGGAGCCCTGCAAACCTTCAATCATCATGGCTCCGATAATATCTGCGTGCGAGAGGCAATTGTGCAGTCTTTCCACCACTTTTATAGCATGTGCAGCGATAAACTGAGTGCCATTAATTAGCGCCAATCCTTCTTTGGGACCAAGTTCCAGAGGTTTCAGACCTGTTTTTTGAAATAATACATCGGTCCTGACAATTTCGTTTTCAAATATGACCTTACCAAGGCCTATAAGAGGTAAAAAAAGATGCGAAAGAGGCGCTAAGTCTCCAGATGCACCCACTGAACCCTGTGAAGGTACAATTGGAATGGCATCATTTTCTATATGCCAGAGAATTCTGTCTAAAGTTTCTTCGGCAATGCCGGAATAGCCTTTGGCAAGCGAATGTATCTTTAGAATGAGCATTAGTTTGGCCAGTTCCTTTTTTATGGGTTTACCTACACCTACGCTATGGCTTTTGAGGATATTTGTCTGTAAAATCTTGGTCTCCTCTTTGGAAATATTAGTGGTACACAAAGGTCCGAACCCGGTATTTATCCCGTATACAGCCTCCCCTTTTTCAACTATTTTTTCTACTATAAGTTGGCTCTCCCGGACACGTTTTCTGGCAACATCGGATAATTGACCCTTTACTTTACCTCTTGCAATTGCCAAAGCACGACTGCAACTAAGTTCGTCTTCGCCATACAAAAAGGGATGAGTTGATGAAACCATTAATTTTTGATTTTAGTACTATAAAAGTATTCATTAAGTTTCAGAAAAGTAGAATTACAACCTGACTTTAATTTGAAGCTGATATAACATTCAGAAATTATAACTTTGGAAACTTAAAATATTTAGAATGGTATTTGAATTGATAAAAAAAAGGCGATCTGTCTTTCCTGCGCAATATACGAACCAGCCAATCAAAAGGTCTGAGATTGAAAAAATTCTGGAAGCAGCAAACTGGGCACCGACCCATAAAAAAACAGAACCCTGGAGGTTTAAAGTCTTTTTAGATGCTTCAAAAGAGCAATTGGGGCAGTTTCTTGCAAGAAAGTATGAGGAAACTGAAGCAAAGCCAAAAGCTTTTAAAGTGAAAAAACTCCTTGATAACCCAAGCAGGTCAGCTGCGGTTATAGCGATCTGCATGCAAAGGGATCCAAACGAAAGTCTTCCTGAATGGGAAGAAATTGCGGCTACCTCCATGGCAGTCCAGAATATGTGGCTTTGTTGTACTGAAATGGGTATAGGCTGTTACTGGAGCTCCCCGGGTCTTATAAAATACATGGATGAATTTATAGATCTGAAGGCGGGGGAAAAATGTCTTGGGTTTTTATATATGGGATATTACGAGGGAGAGATACCCGATGGCGAGAGAAAGCCCATTAAAGATAAGGTAGCCTGGTTTAATTAGTTACTAATAAAAAAACGAAAATAATCCTTGCCTGTATTCCCAGGCTTTGGCAATAAACAGACCTAAGTAAACAATAGTAACCACGAATTTTAAGAAGGTTCCCGTAAGAAAACCAATAAAAGAACCGAACGCGGCTTTAAGAGCGGTTTTATTATCTGCCTTATTTAGCAGTTCTCCAATCAATGCGCCAACAAACGGCCAAATAATTATACCAAAAACGCCCAGAACAGGAAATATAATTGCCACAAGAAGTCCAACCACGGTTCCGGCCATGCCGGACCTGCTTCCACCAAACTTTTTGGTGCCCATAGCCGGTATGATGTAATCTAATGCAAATACAATAGCCGCTACCACAAACGTAATCCCCAAAAACCACCAATCATTAGGTATTACCTTTGTTAGAATCAATAATAAAAGGCCTATCCAGCTTATTGGAGGGCCGGGTAATACGGGTAAAAAACTCCCCAGGATGCCTGTAAGCATAAATATAAAACCTAATAAAAATAAGACTATGTCCATAAAAATTATTTGCTATTGGACTAAGATAGCGCCTATTTGTTACATGTCTTTTTTGGGAATCGGGAAATCCGGATATTCTGAAGGTAAATTGCTTGAAAAAATCGTAATTTTCCGCAAGAATACCGATTATATGAGGAAGTTGCTTTTTTTGTTCTGTCTATGCTTACTGTCTTCCTGTGATTTATTTACCTCAACGGAAGTGAAAACACAAAAACTGGTGGATAAAGAGTTACAAGCAATCAATTGGAATGATGTGGACCAATATCCGTTATTTGAAAACTGTGATGAAACGGCTTCCAAAAATACTCAAAGAGAGTGTTTTGAAAATACGCTGCTTTTGCATTTTTCCAACACACTCCGGGAATTCGAATTTATATTGGACAAAGATGTTGAGGAATCGGTATATGTAGATTTCCTGGTGGATAAAGACGGCAAAATAACTGTGTTACGTATTGATAAAAACAGGATTATACAGGAACAGATTCCGGAATTTGATGGAATTATCAGCAGAAGCCTTAAAAGTTTGCCTAAGTTGGAGCCGGCTTTAAAAAGGGGGATACCGGTGAATGCTAAATTCAGGATCCCAATTATTTTAAATTCAGAGTAAATATAATAAGTTGCAGAACGAAAAAATCATATTGGGTATTGATCCCGGTACTACCATTATGGGATTCGGAATCATAAAAGTCACAGGGAAGAAAATGACTTTTGTTCAAATGAATGAATTAATGCTCAAAAAATACAGCGACCCTTTTACCAAACTCAAGCTGATTTTTGAACATACCATTGAACTGATTGACACCTATCATCCCGATGAAATTGCCATTGAAGCACCTTTTTATGGCAAAAACGTACAATCTATGCTAAAGCTAGGCAGGGCACAGGGGGTGGCGATGGCAGCCGGCCTCTCCAGGCAAATACCTATTACAGAATATATGCCCAAAAAAATAAAAATGGCCATTACAGGCAACGGTAATGCCAGCAAGGAACAAGTGGCAAAAATGCTTCAGAGCACACTTGGATTAAAATCACTTCCGAAAAACCTCGATAGTACGGATGGTCTGGCCGCTGCTGTATGTCACTTCTATAATGAGGGAAGGGTGGAAGCAGGAAAGAATTATACCGGGTGGTCTGCCTTCGTAAAACAAAACGGAGACCGGTTAAAGTAAGATATAGTTACCGGTGATTAAAATCTATTATTCTTGAGTATCTTATGGCAGGTATCTATATTCATATTCCATTTTGCAAACAGGCCTGTTTTTACTGTGATTTTCATTTCTCAACAAACATGGCCAAAAAAGATGCCATGATTTTATCAATAGAGCAGGAGTTGTTGTTGCGAAAAGGGGTATTTAATAATGAGCAGATAGAAACTATATATTTTGGGGGTGGAACACCTTCAGTCTTGCAGATTGCCGAAATAGAGCAATTAATTGATTCGGTTTACAGGAATTATAAGGTGATTGAAACTCCTGAAATTACCTTAGAGGCCAACCCGGATGATTTGTCTGTAATTAAAATAAAGCAGTTAAGTGATTCCTCTATTAACAGATTAAGTATTGGGATACAGTCATTTTATGATGAGGATTTAAAATTGATGAACAGGGCACACAATGCTGATGAGGCCCATATCTGTCTTAGTGAAGCCAGGAAACATTTTGATAATATTTCCATCGACCTGATTTACGGGATACCCGGGTTGACGAATACACGTTGGGAGGAGAATATTACAAAAGCCCTGTCATATAGTTTGCCGCACATCTCCAGCTATGCATTAACCGTAGAACCTAAAACGGCATTAAAAGCCTTTATAGAAAAAGGGGTAATTCCGGATGTGAATGATGAAGTTACACAACAGCAGTTTTATATGCTGCTGGATCAATTGGAAGGTGAAGGTTACCTGAATTATGAAATTTCCAATTTTGGAAAAGAGGGATATTTTTCCAGGAACAATACTGCATATTGGCTTGGGAAAAAGTATCTGGGCATAGGCCCTTCTGCACATTCTTACGATGGGAATAAAAGGAGTTGGAATATCAATAATAATTCGAAATATATAAAGTCCATTTCCCAGAAGACACTTCCTGTGGAAGAAGAAGTGCTCACTAAAACAGACAGGTATAATGAATATATTATGACGGCACTGCGAACAATTTGGGGTGTTTCACTTAACAAAATTCAAACCTTATTCGGCGATAGGTATTATGAGTACTTACTACAGCAATCAGATAAATATATAAACCAGGAATTGCTCCTTATGGATGGGGATAAGCTAACGGTCACCAAAAAGGGAAAGTTTTTGTGCGATGGGATTGCAAGTGATTTATTTATCATTAAATTGAAATAAGATTCTTAGATTAAAGCATATGCGTGCAATTATAAAACATGATAGCGGGGATTTTCAGGTCAATTTTTCCAGACCGCTTGATATTTCAATTCCTTTGAGGGGAAATGAATCCAATGTAAGGGCCTGGAATCTCAATGCACCTATAATAGAGCCACACAGAGAAGAGGGATTTATTGGGAAAGTATCTGAGGGGGCTTCCACGAACTTTAATGATATAAGCTTTAATCCACATGCACATGGAACACATACGGAATGCATAGGCCATATCACAGAAGAAAGTTACTCCATAAATAGACAATTGTCCAACTATTTTTTCCTTGCCGAGGTAATTACCATTGCCCCGGAAAAATATCAGAAGGATTTTGTGATATCAAGAAAACAAATTCAATATGCTTTAGGCAATAAAAAACGCGAAGCACTCATCATCAGAACTTTGCCTAACCTCAAGGATAAATTATCCAGGCATTATTCCAATACGAATCCACCTTATTTACTGGAGGAAGCAGCTCAGTTTTTAGCAGATATGGCAATAAACCATTTGCTTATAGACCTTCCTTCTATCGATAAAGAAAAAGATAATGGGGCTCTTCTGGCGCACAGAGCTTATTGGCAGTTTGAGGGTCATAAGCGCACAATGGCAACCATTACAGAATTTATTTTTGTGGATAATTCTATTGCAGACGGCACTTATTTGTTGAACTTACAACTTGCCCCAATGGAAAATGACGCCAGCCCCAGCAGGC
>JAHEBI010000196.1 GCA_024642325.1 Eudoraea sp.
TCGGGTTCTGTATAATCAACAACTACGGTATCGTTAATTTTTATGATGATTCGTTTGCCTTCCACTTTCACATATTCTGTATACCATTCATTATCTGTAGCATAATTTTCCTTAACATCCACTATATCGTATAAACTACCCGTGCGTTTCCAGTCGCCCTGTGAGTTATTCACCTGGACTTCATAACCATGGATAGGCCATCCGTCTTCCTGATATTTGGTATGGATATAAATACCTGAATTCGCCCCGGGTTTGGTCATCACCTTCGCCTTAAATTCGAAGTTCTTTAAATTATGGTTCTCCACTTCGCCTGCATAAAATAAATGGGCTCTGTCACCGGCCACCTTTATGGTGCCATCCTCTACGGAAAAAGTAGAGGCGTTAACACCTGCTTTCCAACCGTCAAGGTCTTTCCCATTAAACAGGGAAATCCAGTCCTTGCCTTCCTCGCTTTTTATTTCCTGACCCGAAGCCGGGACAAAACTCCCAAAACCCAGAAGGAAGATAATGGCGTATTTTAAACTAAGTTTCATATTGATTTAAATTTATTTAGTGATTATCAGGATTTTTATATTGTTTTTGCGAGGGCCCTCTCTACAACTTCGTACGTTTTCTCATAACTGTTTTTAAGCATGGTCTGGGCATCCATGGTCTCCCAATATCCCTTGTTAAAAAGCTCTACAGAAAAACCACCCCTAAAACCGGCATTGTATAGTTTAGGGATGACCTCGTCAAAAGGGCAAATACCTTCTCCGGGCAATACCCTGTCCGAATCCTTTAGTAACTCATAGGATGGACTTGAGGGGTAATCATTAATATGTATGACCGGCAATCTTTTTCCATTCAGGACATCCAAAGTGTCCCAATCATTCCCACCCCGGTACACATGATAAAAATCCAAAAGCATGGTTGCTTTAGGATGTCCTGTAGAGATTACAATTTGGGCACAATCGGCTACCTTGTTTAAGGCACCCATTCCCCAAAGTTCCAATATTGGAGTTACACCGGTCTCATCTCCGAGCTTAAGTATTGCATTATATCTTTCAGCGTATTCATCGTATTTGTTTCGGTCCAGGTATTCAATTCCCTGTACGGTAGCTGCAATATACTTACCTCCCAAATCAGCGGTAATATTCATTTCTTCACGTAACAGATCTATTGCTTTTTTTCTTTCTTCCGGGTCATCGCTTATCCATTTCGAAAAACCTATCATGTTTTCTAAAATCAGGTTCCGGGCTTTCAGCTTTTCTTTTAAGGATTCACTACTGCCGCCTTTCTCCAAATATGACTTTACATCGCGCATCCACAATTCAACTCCGTCAAATCCTGCATCGGCCACCATATCTATTTGCACATCCACATCCAATTTATAATGCAATAATGTGGAGGTATTCAAACTAATTCTAACCGGTAGTTTCTTCTTTGATGGAGTGTTTTTAAAGTAAGTCTGCTCATGTGCGTCTGTTTTAAATGCATACCCACCTATTGCCGCCAGGGAAACCTTGAAACTGGTTTCAATGGCTTTTCTTCTTGAAATTTTGTTTTTCATTAATCAGTTGGTTATTCTGTTATCCCTCAATAATATAGTAAGCTCTTAAACGACTTCTGGTCTTTAAATAATTTGGTATATTAGGTACTGGTCAAGTACAAAGAGATTAAGATAACCAATTTATACCTAAACAGAAATTATGAAAGCATATAAAATAACTTTGTTATTATTTACAATTTTTTGTTGACAAAATAAGTTAGAACGCCAATGGCCAGGATTAATAGTCCAATTGCACATTCCACCGGTTTATCTAGTAGCAGATATACCACGATCCAGATACTGAACAGGGTAAATATAACCGGTAGCAATGGATAAAAAGGGGCCTTGAAATAGGGTGTAACAACTCCTTTTTTGCGCAGAACAAAGACTCCGAAAACAGTGAGGGCCGCACTTAGTTGTAAAATAAACCCACAATACAACAATACGCTTTCGAAGGTGCCCGTAAGCACATAAGCTATACTTAACAGGGCTTGCAGCCAAACTGCTGCCACCGGGAGATTGTGCTTATTCTTCCTTTGTAAAAATCGCCAAATCTTAAAATCTTTGCTCATAGCCATAGAGACTCTTGGCCCCACCCAGATCATAGCGCTGATGCTGGAGATTAAAAAGAAAGAAATCAGGATATTAATGGTTTTGGCGCCTTCATTCCCGAATAAATTAATGGCGTAGATATGCCCAATATCCAGTTGCCCTTGTAGCTCTTCCAGCGCCCCGTGCTTTAAGAAGACAAGTTGCAGGAGCACGTATAAGACAGTTACCAGGAGTGTGCCCCGGACAAGTGCTTTTGGAAGATTAATCCGGGGCTTATCTATCTCTTCAATGATATAGGCGGCGGCATTCCAACCGGTATAGGAATAGCTCACGAATACAAAGGCTATGGCAAAAGAAGGGGTTAAAACCTCCAGTGTCCAGGCATCAGAAAAGTTGAGTGCCGAATTACTTTCGGCATAGTAAAGCCCTGTAAGGATCAGGGAGAGGATCAAAAGGACCTTGAACCAACTGGCATAGGACTGAAATTTGCTACTAATAGTAAGGCTGAAGGAGTGTACGACCGATATGAACAGTATGGCAGAAACGGCCAGAAAAGTGTGGTTAAGCTGCAGTACGTTCCCTAAATATACCCCGAAAGCCATCGCGGCAAGGGCTACCGGGGCTGCGAATCCAACGGTAAGGGAAACCCAACCGGAAAGATATCCCACAAGTGGATGAAACAATTTGGAAAGAAAAATGTATTCACCACCAGATTTATTAATCGCACTTCCGATCTCGGCATAACAAAAGGCCCCGGCAATAGCCATGACACCCCCCAACGACCAAAGCAACAGAATAGACCATGTATTGGTTACGTCCTGAAGCTGGAACCCCAGGCTTGTAAAAACACCTGTACCAATCATATTGGCAACCACCAGGGCTGCACCTACTTTCCAGCCAATTTTGTTCGTCGTCTTACTCAGGGTTAAAGGTATAAAGTTGTTTTTCTAATGTTTTATAGGCTTGTTTATGAATATAAAAAAACCCCTTCGAACAAAAGGGGTTTTGCTTTTTAATTTTTTTTTACCATTTGCCTAAGAGAATCCTCGTACCTGAACGTACCACGGATACCCCGCCATTGGTTTCGCTAAATTCTTTCCATGCTTTCCTTCGGGCTTCAACCTGATCCGGGGGAAGAAGGGCATCCATACCAGCCATGGCCGATTTGAAATCTTTGTAGCCCTGAATAACCATATGGGTTTCTCCATGTGGTGAATTGCCAGAATTGATACTGCCTAAAACGGTTAACCTAACATCTGATTTAAACTTGGAAAAATACTTTTTACGGGCGGTTACAAAGGCGTTATTATCTGCAACTTTAAGGTAAAGATAATGCTGTATAGGCCATACTCCATTAGCTGAATCAGCTCCATATGCTGAAATGCCTTGCCCCATAGTAGAACTAAATGAGCTCTTGATAAGCTGGTTAACTCTTGTCAGGAATAAATCCCATGTATCGTTCTGTTTTCCCGAGTATTGAGCCCCCATGGCTTCCAAGGAACCAGAGAACGCAATGGAGTGTGTATAATTATTATCACTGTCATGAAAGTGGTTTTCAAAAAAGCGAACGGTAACACCGTCCTGTTTGTGTTCCTTAAAATAATCTTCCACAAGTTTTAATACCGCGGCCTCATTCTGAGGTTCTACAGTAAAATTATAGTAGGTCCAGTAGAATTCCTGCCCATTGACAGAAATAGCGGTAAGGAATAATGCAATAAGAATTAATTTTTTCATTTTGTTTTGGTTTATAGTTACTGCTAAAAAGGTAGTTAAAAAAATAGATTTTAAGCCTATAAATGGCTAAAAAACAATTTAAAACTGTGTCAGTGCTCTCGTGGGGTTTTTAATCTGCTTATTCTTGAATCACATATAGGTAATACGGGCAAACAGTAAAGTTCTGCTGAGGGCCGGGGAAAGTAATTTAACACGGATAAATGAAAACAAATCAAACAAATAATTCAATTCAAATTAAGACAGGCAACATATGAAGCTTAATAAAGGAATTGGGTTGATTATTACTAAATACTAATTGGAAGTTGAAAATTATCTTGAAGCTACAGTAGTATCAAAATTACCCATAGATGCAGCTATAATTTGCTCAGCCCTGACAAGTAAATCCGGGACGTACTCGTGATAAAAATGGATGGCTAAAGCAATAAAAAGTATAGATAGTACAGCTGTTAGAATTCTGGATACAAATAAGTGTTCTGAAGATTTCATAGGTAATGAAATATTGGTTGGTTATTTAAACTTAAGAAAAAAATTATTATTTAACAAATCCTTAACATGGTTTATTGCGGAGTGATCCGGAGATGATTTCTAAAAACTTCTTAGATATTCTTTCCTTAGCCGGATAGTTAATTGAATTAATTCTTAAGTTTATATACTTTGAAAAAATTACTAATATGAGCTCACGCAGAGAATTTGTACAAAAAATTTCAACTTCAGTCCTGGGATTACCAATTTTATTGAATTCAACCAGTCTTTTTGCATATACCGACAGCCACTATGACGGCCCGGTTTTACGAGTTGCAATCATGGGGTTAGGCAGCTACGGGACAAGGGTTGCAGAAGCAATGCAAAACTGTAAGAAGGCTAAACTTGTGGGACTAATTAGCGGGACACCTTCCAAAGTTACCAAGTGGCAGGCAAAGTATAATATCCTGGATAAAAATTGCTACAACTATAAGAATTTTGATGAGATAAAGGATAACCCGGATATTGATGCGGTCTATATTATTACACCTAACGGACTTCATTGTGAATTTACCAAACGGGTTGCCAGGGCCGGGAAACATGTGATCTGTGAAAAGCCTATGGGCATAAACGCCGAAGAAGGACAGGAGATGGTAGATGCCTGTAAGGCTGCCAGTGTTAAATTGCTGATAGGATATCGCATGCATTTCGAAGCTAAAACCCTGGAGATTGTACGAATGAGCAGGGCTGGTGAATTTGGAAAAATTATTTTCTTTCAGGGGCAATCTGGTTTTATCATTGGCGATCCCAACCAATGGAGACTGAATAAAAAACTATCAGGAGGCGGGGCTATGATGGATATTGGTATTTATTCCATTAACGGGGCACGTTATATGATAGGGGAAGAGCCCATTTGGGTTACAGCACAGGAGACCAAAAACGATCCCGTTAAATTCAAAGAAGGAATAGATGAAACCATTCAGTTTCAATTAGGCTTCCCCGGCGGCGCAGTGGCCTCCTGTCTCTCTACCTATGCCGTAAATCATCTGGATAGATTTTACCTTGCCGGGATAGACGGGTGGGCCGAAATGCAACCGTCTACAGGTTACGGACCTATTAAAGCCCGAACCCATAAAGGGGAACTGACGGATCCTCATATTACCCACCAGACTGTACAGATGGATGAAATGGCGGGAATTATTTTAGAAAATAAAG
>JAHEBI010000006.1 GCA_024642325.1 Eudoraea sp.
TGTAAAAACAGGAAAGAAAATAGATTTAACCTCAAGCTGATTTTCAAAAAAACTAAATTTAAACTCTTAGGTTTCCATAAATTCTCAAAGCTTTATAAGGAAAGCAACATAAAATGATATCTTTGGCGTCCATAAAATCAATTAGTATGTCCAAAACTTCAAATAAATTATTTGAATTAAGAGCAACATGGTTTTTTCTCTTTATTCTGATCCTGGCTTTTTCTGCTTGCAAAGAGAAGCGGGAAAATACAGAAAAAGCAGCTGTTTTAAATATAAGTCCTGATAACGAAGGTATTAGAGTTCCCGATGGTTTTGGGGTAATAAAAGTAGCGGATTCTTTAGGTGCTCCGAGGCATATAGCGGTTACATCCAATGGGGGAATATACCTGAAATTAAGAAAACCAATTGACGGGGAAGGAATACTATATCTGGAAGACGAAAATGGAGATGGAATAGCCGATACTAAAAAAGGGTTTGCAGATTATGGGGGAACAGGGATGTACCTGGATAACAATTATTTATATGCATCATCTGACGAGGAGATCTTCAGATACAGACTGGACAGTAATGGGCAGGTTACAGATCCCAATAAGCCCGATACCCTTGTGTCCAAATTGGTTTCACGAAGAACCCATGCCACCAAATCTTTTACCCTTGATGTGGCCGGGAATATATATGTAAATATTGGCGCTTATTCCAATGCCTGTCAGGAAGTGGACAGAACTTTGGACTCACCCGGAATGATGCCTTGCACCATACTAGATTCTGCCGGAGGCATATGGCAATTCCGGGCAGATAAATTTAACCAGTCTTACGGGGAAGGAAAAAGATACGCAACAGGTTTGAGAAACGTAGTGGGACTGGATTGGAACAAGGAAGCAAATAAATTGGTTGTAATGCAGCATGGAAGAGATCAGTTGAATACACTTTACCCTGATCTGTTTGATATAAAGACTTCGGCCAATTTACCGGCAGAAACGATGTATATAATCAATGAAGGAGACGATGCCGGCTGGCCTTATATCTACTATGATCAATTTCAGAACAAAAAGATTTTGTCACCCGAATATGGAGGTGATGGTATAAAAACAGCTGGTGAAAATGCGATAGATCCAATAGCTACATTTCCCGCACATATGGCTCCTAATGCCCTGCTTTTTTATACAGGCGATATGTTCCCGGAGGAATATAAAAATGGTGCATTTATTGCGTTCCATGGTTCCTGGAACCGGGCCCCTGAAAAACAAGAAGGGTTTATGGTGGCATTCGTGCCTTTTAAAAACGGAGAACCTAACGGGGAGTGGCAGGTTTTTGCTGATGGCTTTGCCGGGTTGGATGTAGTCTCTTCTTCCAATGAGGCCAAACACAGGCCAACCGGACTGGCCCAAGGGCCAGATGGGTCTTTATATGTATCAGACGATGCCGGCGGAACTTTATTCAGGATTGTTTTCAATAATTGATAAAGCGGTATGCATAAAGATCAATGGTTTAAAAATATGGTTAAGAAGTTTGTTTTGGGTTTGAGCGCTATGGTTTTACTAAATGGTTGTTTTTCTTCCAAAAAGGAAAAAAAAGCAAACATTGAAACTGTAACACAAAAGACTTCAACTTCGGCTGCTAAGGCTCCTAAAGCAGATGTACCTCCTTATATGGCTAAGGGAGCGAAAATCTATAAACAAGTGTGTTTAACCTGCCATCAGGCAAATGGCGGCGGAGTTTCCGGCCTTAATGCGCCACTTGCAAAAGCTGACTTCGTGTTAGGTGATAAAACGAGGTTGTTGGAAATTATTTTTAAAGGATCTGAAGCGGGCCTGAAAGTGAATAATTCTGAATATGCAAATTTAATGCCCGGTTACGGCATGCTGGGCGATGAAGAAATAGCAAGTGTGGCATCGTATATACGAAATAGTTTTGGCAATAAAGCTGAACCTGTTACCATAGAAGAAGTAGCTTCCTATAGAGCTGCAATTAAAAAATAAAGCAGGGAAGCAATTTAACCCCTGCCCATATAAGGCATCTGGTTGGCCATTACTGTAAGAAAAGGGACATTCGTATTCAGAGGCAAACCAGCCATATAAGCAACGGTTCGGCCTATATCTTCCGGATTCATAGTAGGTTCAATTTTATGGGAACCGTCGGCCTGAAGCGTTCCTTTTTCGAATTTTTTTGTCATTTCACTTTTGGAGTTCCCAATATCTATTTGTCCACAAGCAATGTTGTAGGCACGACCATCAAGTGAAGTTGATCTGGTCAGGCCTGTTATCGCGTGCTTGCTGGCCGTATAAGGCGCAGAAGAGGGTCGTGGTACGTGCGCAGAAAGAGAACCATTGTTAATTATCCGACCTCCCATGGGATCCTGAAATTTCATAATCCTGAACGCCTCCTGGGTACAAAAGAAGACGCCGTTCAGATTCGTGTCAATAACATGCATCCATTCTTCCCGGGAAAGCTCCTCAAAAGGTTTGACCGGAGCACTTACCCCGGCATTATTGAAGAGCAAATCCAGGCGGCCAAAAGCTTTTAGGGTCTGTGCAAAAAGATTTTTGACACTTTCCTGGTTTTTAACATCAGCCGGTATCACTAAAGTGTCTGCTGTTGTGCAGAAAGATGCTGTTTCCAGGAGGTTCTTTTTGCGCCTGCCCGCAAGTACTACAGTCCAGCCATCCTTATTTAAGGCAATGGCTACTGCTCTGCCAATCCCCGAACCTGCACCGGTTACTACCGCAATTTTTGATTTTTGACTCATCTTTAATCACAAATTAGATATTAGTATTCCTTCCACTATAAGCAAGGTGTCTCAGACGATGAATTGATTAAACTACCTTGTTTTTAATTGGTTCTCCCAGGACAAATTGAATTATATTCAAGGCGGCAAGCCTTGACATTTCATTACGGGCTTCTATGGTTGCAGATCCTATATGTGGGGTAATTGCAACATTTTCCATTTGTAATAAGGGATTGTCTGCTTCCATTGGCTCCGGATTTGTTACATCAAGGCCCGCTCCCCAAATGTTCTTATCCTGTAAAGCTTTAATTAAGTGTGCTTCGTTATGGATACGGCCCCTTGCTGTATTAATAAAGATAGAATTGGGCTTCATTTTATGAAAGGCATCATAATTAAATATATTTTCAGTTTCTTCCGTAAGTGCACAATGAACGGAAAGCACGTCACTTTGTTTTAATAGCTCATCAAAAGAGAGGTATGTGGCATTTAAGGCTTCTTCGGCCTCCTTATTTCGATTGCGATTGTGGTAAATTATTTTCATATCATATGCCCCGGCACAGCGTTTTGCAAACTCAGTCCCTATTCGGCCCATGCCAAAAATCCCCACCGTTTTATGTTTTAATTCCACACCCAAATGCGCCTGAGGTCGAAATGGCCCCCAATCATCAGCGCTAATTTTTTTGTGCATAAAAAACATTTTTCTGGACACGGCCAACATGAGTGCAAAAGCGATATCGGCTGTTGCATTTACCATGGCATTGGGAGTATTTGCGACAGGGATACCCAATTCTGCTGCTTTTTTCAGGTCTATATTGTCATAGCCTGCAGCAAACTGTGAGATTAATTTCAAATGCTTATTGCTGTCCAAAAAGGCACTGTCTATTTTATACGAGCTGGTAGAAAGCAGAATGTCATGTTTTTGAGTTGCTTCCATCAGTTGCTCTTTACTCATGGGCTTATCACTGGTCCAAACGGTAACTTCCAATCCGGCCTTGCGGAGCATGTCTATACCTAGTGTTGGAATATTCAGGGAGACTAATACTTTCATTTGTATGCAGAATATTGCAAAAAACTATTTTTAATTTACCTCTTTTGCATTTACCGATTGTTGTGGGCTCAATACGTCAAAAGCTCTATTTTTCTAAAATCTATGGGATGGCTGTTGGATTGCAGTGAAATATATCCATCTTTTACAGATGTGTCGCCATTTACGATAAGCGTTTTAGCGATCTCATGATCCGGGTTATAGGTTGGGTTTTCATAACTCAATATTTCTTCCCCATTTACAAAGTGAGTTATTTTACCATTATTTACATCTATTTCCAAAGTTACCCATTGATCCCCGTGAAAAGTTCTTTTTACGGTTGGTGGGGTACAATAACTGGAATTTTGTTTCCCGTTTATCTCCACAAAGATCCCATTTGCACAAATTTCGCCTACGGGCTTTTCCTCAGTCCCATTGCCTCCATGCAGGTTGTATTCCAGGGAAACGGGAAATGGTTGCTCTGTTTTTAAAGAGGCCGGTGACTGAGAATGGAATTGAACACCACTATCTCTAAACCCCCATTCAGGTGCGCCGGGAGCTGTTTCTCCCACAAACCGATATTCTACTTTTAACCTGTAATTAGCTAATTTTTCATTAAAATATAAAGCACCAAACCTATTATTGAAATCATCGCCATAGGCATCATAACGAATACTTAAAATACCATCTGAAACCCGAAAGGTGTTCCCAAAATTCTCACCTAAAGGATGTCCCGCAATTTTCATCGTCCAGCCATCCAGGTTGCTGCCATTAAATAACGCAATCCAGTTGTTTGCCTCTTTTTTTTGTACAACAGATTCAGGTTTTTCCTTTTGGGAATCAGATTTTTTTTCTCCGCAGGAGATCATAAAAAGCAGACACAGGGATAATACAAATAAGAAGCTTTTCATTACAATTGAATTTTAGTCTGGTAATCAAAAAATCCCGCCAGGGATACCTTTAGGAATTAAGAAGGCCTTGGATAATTGGCATACATCTGCGCTAATTCAAATAGACCTATAAGGCAAAATAAAAAAGAAAACTCTTATTTTTTCTTTTTAAACAGCAAACGTATAAAATAAAGGATGCCATATTTTTTTGCAGAAGACAAGATAGGCCCAAACCAGTTATACGGTTGAATACTCTCCTTAAAATCTTCTTTCAGGCCCTTTATTTCTTCCCAGGCTATCTGTCTTTCCAGACTCAGGCGTTTCAGGTCGTGATTTATTTCATCAATATTATTATACTGCTTCATTTAATTGAAAAATTGTTTAGACATTCCCCTAATGATCATGTTTTCTATTCGGGTCCTAAAGGCAAAGACGATGGCTACAATCACACATAAAACGCCTGCGTTAATCAGACAGGCATAAACTATATTTCCAATAATATTGCCCAATGCTATAGTGCCGGCAACGATCAATAAAATAATTATTAAAAAGCCCAGGCTGCCCAAAATGGCCGCTTTGCAGAACATAGCGGTGGTAGCAGCGAGCTGCTGAAAAACTTTGAGCTCGTAATACTCCTGTGTCTTGGTTAAATACTCTTCGCCAAGGTTTACAGCTTTATTTGAAGTCTGGTCAAGGGATTCTAATACACTCATCAGGTAGTTTTCTGTAATTTTTTATTCTTGTTCTTCAATTCTGCCAACTTTTTCTCTAAAGCCGTAATTACGTCTTCCGCTTTGTAACTTACATCAGAAAGCAGATCTTCCATCCGGGTCTCCAGTGTTTCCGGGTCATAAGCCATGGAATCTAAGACCCTGTCTTTTAATTCCATGGCAGTTTCAGACAGATTTGCTTTAGCGGCGGCAGCTTCTTCTGCTAATTTTCTTCTTGTTACTTCTCCTTTATCAGGAGCAAATAATACACCTAAGGCCAGACCAATGGCTGTGCCGGCAATTAGTCCTATTAAGGTATTTCCAGAATTATCCATAATATAGAAATTTAAATAATTTATTTTGATGATGAACAAATAAAGATACAACATTGGGCCTTAAACTTACCAGTGTATAATTCAAATAATCCAATGCCTTATACCCGCAGCGCTTATGAGCTATAAGGAATTAAAGTTTGTTCCTGGTAAAAAAGGAAAAATAATCGGTCACAACCCCCGTCAAATATTAATGCCAATACCAATATAAATAGTCGAGGTGTGCTGCGATCGGTTGTTTGGAGTCTGGCTGTCAAAAAAATAATAGAATGAGCTATTCACGCTTATTTTTTCGCCAAGCGGAACCTCAATTTTGAACTGCTCCGAGATGTTATAATTACTAATATCTCTATATAAGGGCTGATAATAGAGTATGTTGGTAATATTTATTTTACTGTTTGGCAGTAAAACTGAAAATGACATATAGGTATTATTCCTGTGATTATAAAACTTTTGGTTTAAGGCATTACTTATTTCCAGTTCATACATATAGGAATTCGCTAAATACAACCTAATATGTTCAGTTGCAATTGCCCTAAAACGCAACCCGGCCCCTAAAAGATGTCTGCCGCTTACATCCAATAATTGATTGCCCTGACTTTGAACAAAGGTCTCCAGTCTTATGACACGGGTAAGCCGGTAATTAAATCTAAGATGCACAAGCCAGTTATTTGAAAAATCCTCGCCTTTGGACCTGATAAGTCCAAAATTGCCCAAGAAAAAATATAACTTTCGGAAATCCTTTGATTTTAGCTGTGTGTATATAGCGTCGCTGACTTCGAAGATATAATTCCCGTCATTATCATTATACCTGAATGAAAAATCATTGCTCAAAACAAACCTCACAGAATCGGTTTGCATTCTGGCAGACTCTATATTCACCACTTGCGCATAAAGTGAATTAGCTCCAAAGCACAGGAAAATTAAAATAAGTGAATGTAATCGCATATAGTTACAATGGTTGGCAGGCTAAAAATAGTGGTTTTTATTCAACTTAATAGCAATGAAACGGAGATTAAAAGAATGCACCAAAGCCATAGTAAAACAGGCTAATGAACTTCCTATGGATTTATGAAAAGGGTTAAGTATCTTTATTACCTTTCAAAATCACAGTTATGAAAACACGCAAATTAGGTTACAGTCAACTTCATCTTACCACAATAGGATTAGGCACCTGGGCGATGGGAGGCGGGGATTGGAAATTTGGCTGGGGTCCTCAGGATGATATGGCTTCCGTTGAGGCCATTCACTCCGCATTGGACCTGGGGATTAATTGGTTAGATACCGCTGCGATCTATGGACATGGCCATGCTGAAGAAGTTGTAGGCAGGGCAATAAAAGGGATAAGGAATGAAGTTATTATAGCTACCAAATGCGGAAGGGTTTGGGAAGGAGACAGCCGTGAGATCGGCAAATCCCTTAGAGCAGATAGTATACGACGCGAAGTTGAAGACAGCCTGAGACGTTTGGGTATAGAAACGATTGACCTGTACCAGATTCACTGGCCGGAACCGGATGAAGAAATTGAGGAAGGATGGGCTGCCATGGCACAACTGGTTAAAGAGGGAAAAGTACGTTATGTTGGGGTATCTAATTTTAGCCTGGATCAACTAAAAAGGGCCCAGAGGATACATCCAATAACTTCGTTGCAACCGCCTTACAGTATGTTTCGCCGCGAAATAGAAGAAGAAATTATGGCTTATTGTGGCACAAACCAGATTGGGATTATTGCCTACAGCCCTATGCAGGCCGGATTGCTCACCGGAAAATTTACTAAAGAAAGAGCGTCCGGCCTGCCGGACTCAGATTGGCGCAGTAAGCACCCTTTTTTTATGGAACCCCAGTTGAGTGTCAATCTTCAGGCAATTGAGCAACTTAAAGAAATAGCAAATAAAAAGAATGTTACACTGTCTCAACTTTCTCTGGCCTGGGTATTGCGAAACAAAGAGGTGACTTCTGCCATAGTGGGTGCCAGAAACCCTGAACAAATTGAAGAAACTGCCAAAGCAGGCTACATGTCATTGTCAAAAGAAGAGATGGATAACATAGAACAGGTATTGGGCTGGAGGATAAAGAACTTATAATAGCCGAGCACACTTTAGACGACTTATTTTAAAGTACAAATAGTAACCTATTGTTGTATTTAACTTAACATGTAAGTAGAAGAAACCACGTATTTTTGAACAACCTTTAATTGGGACACGTTCTTAATTATGTAGTTTGAGTTAGTTTATAAAAGCAGGTGGGGACATCTGCTTTTTTAATATTATTTAATTCGTTGCTTTCTGTGATATGAGATAATTATCACGAACAATTTTTGCAGTTTTGTGATCACCTTTATGATCCCATCCAGGAGGCATAATTATATAAAATAATTTATTCTTTAGACCGGGGGCCCTATATACATCCTTTATCAAGGCTGCTATTTCTCCAAAATAGACATCAAGAAAATTTCCAGAGTCCATTTTTCTTGTAATTCCGTATTCAACTTTTACCTTCATGTCTTCATCCTGGTAAGTGCCAAAAGCCCTGTCCCAGATATTCAGGAGATTACAGAAATTAGTATCCATATAAAGCGGGTTCCTGGCATGGTGTACCCTATGGTGAGAAGGGGTAAGGATGATCTTATTCAAAAACCCGAGCCGGCCATCTTTTATGAGATTCTCGCCCACATGAATAAAGGCCCCGTAGGTGCCGTCTATAAACATGATCAAAAACAAAAGTTCCGGCTGTACGCCCAGTAAAATACAAACAGTGGTACGTATAGTATCCGCGTAAGGGGCTTCTAAAAAAAAGTGGGCGTAAGTAACGGTAAGGTTCATGTTTTCCGGGGCATGGTGCGTGGAATGAAGGCACCAGAACAGACGTACTTTGTGGCCCCAGTAATGATAAAGAAAATGACCAAACTCCCAGACGATGTATCCGTAAATAAACCAATACCAGGTAAAACTGGTTTGAAACGGGGCTAAATGTTGAAAAAGCCCGATACATAAGGCAACCATACCAATGGCAATAAACCTGCCCACAAATCTATTAAAGATATATATGAGGAAGTTGACTTTATAAGCCCTGGTATGTGGATTTTTATAAATAATCGCCAAAATAACTTCAAGGATGATCAGCAACGGAATGATAGGGTATATAAGTGCGGCTATCCCATCATAGGTTTTAAAAGCCTCATAATCACCTGCTTCTAATAGTTTCATGACCTGGGATATCCCCAGAAAATTGATTAGCTCACTAAAAAGTGTTTCCAGAAGCTCCATAAAAATAATTTTATTTATTAACCCCAGGTTTTGATGGACTGGTTTTCAAGATACTATTTTTTTCGATGTAACTTTCCCTTAACTGGTAGTGCACATAAATCTTGTATTTCATATGTTCTGATTGCAGAGTTCGTGAACAAAACTCCACCATATGCAGGTTTTATCGTATTTTTAAATTATGCAAAAGATTTATATCCTTGGCCTGTTGGTTCTTGCCGGACTTACGTCCCAGGCGCAAATGAATTTGGTCGCACCCGAAATAGGTGTGGTTCAGGATTTTGAGAATGACAGCCTGCTTTTGGCGTCTGGATTTCATTACTTAGTGGAGTCTACACCCAAAATACTGTCCCCCAGGAATGTTTCAGATCAGGAATTCCAGACCCGCCTGCAAACCATCAAAAACTTGCAAGTCCCCATATATGCCTGCAATCTTTTTATTCCGGGAGACCTTAAAGTAGTAGGGCCAAATGTGGATGAAAAAGCCGTTTTAGACTTTGTCGAAATTGTTCTCCGGCGTGCACAGGCAGCCGGTCTAACTTTGATTACCTGGGGAAGTGGTGGGTCACGGGGAATACCGGAGGGGTTCGACCGGATAAAAGCGAAAGAGCAATTCATTGATATGGCAATAAAAGTTGCTGAAGTAGCGGCCAGATATGATATGGTCCTTGCCCTTGAAAACCTGAACCGCACAGAATGTAATTTTATCAACACCATAGAGGAGGCACTGGCTATAGTACAGTCCGTTGATCACAAAAACTTTCGCTTGTGCATAGATATTTATCATATGCTAAAAGAGGGGGAATCTCCTGATGCTATTGTGGGAACAAAAGGTTATGCGGTATACTGTGAGCTGGCCGAAAGGGATGGACGTACTCCTCCTGGAGTAGAGGGGGATGATTTTATACCTTATTTCACGGCCCTCAAAAAAGAAGGGTATAAAGGAAAAATAGTAATTGAGTGTCGCTGGAAAGACCTGGCTACAGAGGGAAGAATGGCCTGTCAAACCATCCGCAGGCAAATTGATGCAGTTTACAAATTCTAATCATTGCTAGCTACTACTGATTTTGAATTTCATCAGTTCTGCTATCATTTCGGCTCTTTTAATTGCCTCGGTTGCCCTGTTGCCCATAAAATGTTCATTTACAGTTTCATTCCAGAGCATTAGCCACCTTTCAAAGTGTTCTGAAGTCATTGGTTCCTTTTTACTCAACACAATGTGTTTCGTCATTGGATTGCCTTTGTACTCCATCGTATCAAATAATATGGTTTCCCAGAAGTCATACATAATTGGAAAATGCTTCTCCCAGTCGATATCGGCTATTTTATTAAAAAAGAAACCTATTTTATCATCTTTAAGAACTTTTGCGTAAAACTCGTTTACCAAATGTTCAATATCCTTCCTGCTGTTTATGTCGTCCATTGGCCTGACTTATTTTGACTATTTTATTGACCTTGTTTAGATGCTGTGTAAGTTTCAAAGTTGTTAAATTTCACGCAAGAGAATGGCTATTACTCCAATAGCCTTTCAAACATGCTGGTCAATAAGGATTGTGTTTCCGTCCGGGTCAAGCAGCATAAAACTCCCGGGGCCGCTTGTGCTTTCATCTGCTTCATTTAGCAAAGCAACACCTTTTTCTTTCAATTCCTTCTGAATTTCCCTTACGTCATCAAAACTTTTAAGTTTATTGGCTTCAGTGTCCCATCCCGGATTAAAGGTCATGATATTATTTTCAAACATACCCTGAAATAGTCCGATAAGCGATTGTCCGTTTTTCATAATAAGATAATTCTTCTCAAGATCGCCGGCAAATACTTTAAACCCCAGGGTTTCATAAAATTCTTTTGATGCATTAATATCCCTGACACTAAGGCTTATTGAAAAAGCTCCTAATTTCATTTTCCTTTTATTTAATGTTTATGGTTGAATTTGATCTATTTTCACGAAAGGCTTTATTAAATCGACAAAGCAATTCGCCTCGTTTTCTAAAATTGTGTTGTTATTCGTTACGTTGGAAGTTACTAAATTTACACGAATTAATGATCCGGGTAGAAACAGTAGAAAAGTCAGGTGATTTTTACTCCATCAGTGGAATTTGATTATAGGTACGAATATGGTATACCCTCAGCAATATTTTAAGCCTGGTTTCTTTCTCTGATACAGAATCAGGTAATCCCCATCTCATTGTTGATATATTCCCTAAAAGATGATGATATTTGAAATCTTATTGACGTATTTTCGTTTTTTATTAGATACTTTATGACGATGACCGACTTTCAGCCTATCATTGAAGTTGTAGAAGAAGCCTACGAGGTTCCCCAGTTAAACGCTACCAGAAAGATATCCGCACTTTTACCATACGATTATTATAAAACCGATAAACGCTACCCGGTGCTCTACCTGCAGGACGGTCAGAACCTGTTTAATCCTTTAGCCCCATTTGGCGACTGGGCCGTGGATAAGTCAATGGCCAAACTTGCAGAAGAAGGATACAGCGACATCATAATTATTGCCATAGACCACGGAGAAGAGGAACGGATTATCGAATATCTTCCTTATTACCATCCTAGGTTTGGTGAGGGGAAAGGCAAGTTTTATATTGAGTTTATGCTGGAGAAACTTATTCCTTATGTGAATAAACATTACAGAACACTGCCCGATTTTGAACACACAGGTATTGGGGGAAGTTCTATGGGCGGATTAATTAGTTTTTATGCCGGTCTTTCCCACCCGGGCGTATTTGGTAAGATGATGATTTTTTCACCCAGCCTCTGGATATCCAAAATGATCTTTGACCATACCCAATCATTTGAGCCGCTGGAGAAGGCTAAGATCTATTTATACGCAGGGGGAAAGGAAAGTAAGGAACATTTGCCCAACGCACAAAAACTGGAGGCCATCATCCGAAAAAAAATGGTAGAAGGACATGCCATCGATTTTCATTTCTCGGTAAACGAAGATGGCAATCATGCGGAGATCTACTGGAGAGAGGAATTTCCACTGGCCGTAAAATGGTTATTTTTTGAATCATAACTTATGAAATATATATCTATTGAGCAGTTAGATCCCGATAAAGATCTTATTCTGCCTTGTCGCAAAAATCAACTGGAACTGCTTAAGGAATTCACGGGTAATATTACCCCCGATTTTGAAGGTGAACATGCTACCTTTCAGACTTTTTACGGGAAGGCCGGAAACAGAATATACGCCCTGGGAATTGGAGAGGAAAAGGATGCGGTAAAGATCGGTAAGGCCTTCCAGAAGTTATGCTTTGACACCAAAAAGTACTGGAAAGATACCATGCAATTGCAGGGAGCAGCTTTGAATGCAGAAGAATTGCAAAAGGCCATCATAGGCATGGAAATGGGCACCTACCAAATCGGACGCTTTAAAACAGAGCAAAAAGCCACAACGGAAACAACAATACAGGTTGTGGGTAGCGGAGACATTGCCGGACCTCTTAATGAAGGAGCCCTTATTGGGGCTACTATCAACCGGATCAAGGCCCTGGTAGATGCCCCGGCGAATCAAAAAACACCTGAATATCTGGGTAATTGGGCTAAAGAATCCGCAGGCCTGAATAAATACAAATGTACGTTGCTCGGGAAAAAGGAACTTGAAGAACAAGGTTTTGATGCCGTTCTTGCAGTGGGCCGAGGAAGTGAAAATCCTCCGGTGGTGGTAGTCACCGAATATATGGCCAGACCTGGTGACGGGATTGATATCGGCCTTGTTGGAAAAGGGATCACTTTCGATACCGGTGGATTATCCATAAAGCCATCCCAAAACCTGCACTATATGAAAAGCGACATGGGTGGTGCTGCGGTAGTCCTTGGAGTTGTGGAACTTGCAGCCAGGATGGGCCTTAATATAAATATAGTTGGGGTTGTGGCTTCGGCGGAAAACGCTGTTGATTCAAAAAGCTACAGGCCCGGGGATGTAATAAACTCCTATTCAAAAAAGACCATCGAGATTATTGATACAGATGCAGAAGGGCGCCTGGTACTGGCTGATGGACTTAGTTACATTATTCAGAAATTCCAACCTCATCAGGTCATAGACCTGGCAACCCTTACCGGGAGCGTGGTACGTACCCTGGCTTATTCGGCAGCTGGTATGTTCACTAACAACAGTGAAATGGCCACTAAAATGTCTGACATCGGCAACCGCGTGAACGAACGTGTCTGGCCTTTGCCCCTCTACGAAGAGTTTGAAACCGACCTGGAGTCGGATATAGCAGACCTTAGAAACTTCAGTGGAAAGCCAGTTGCCGGAGCCATTACGGCTGCCAAATTCCTGCAGGCGTTTACAAATGAACATAAACAATGGATGCACCTCGATATAGCCGGAGTGGCTTTCGGGGATTCCCACTATGCCAAAATGAAAAGCAGCTCAGGCTTTGGTGTTCAACTCATTTTGGAGTATATTAAAACGTCAATTAAGAAATAATGCCGCGACCAATGCTCAATTTCCTATGTGTCTCTACCTATTATAAAGGGGTAGACTTCCTCAAAAGCTGCAAAGAAGAAGGAAACACTGTTTACCTGTTAACCCTAAAAAAACACGAACAGCAAGACTGGCCCTGGGAGTCTATTGATGATGTGTTTTATGTGGAGCAATGGAATGATTCTGATGTGAGAAAGGGTATTGCCTATAAGTTTCGGTCTATTCAATTCGATCGTTTTGTGGCCCTCGACGACTTTGATGTAGAGCGGGTAGCAGCATTGCGGGAGCACTTCCGGATGCCGGGGATGGGCAGCACAACCGCACGTCATTTCCGGGATAAACTGGCCATGCGGTTTAAGGCAAGGGATGAAGGAATTAATGTACCGAAATTCACAGCACTTTTTAATGATTCCGATATAAATGACTTCATAAATAGCGTGAATCCTCCATGGTTGTTAAAACCACGTTCTGAAGCTTCGGCAGCCGGCATAAAGAAATTACACAATAGCGAGGATCTTTGGCAAAAAGTACACGCACTAGGAGATGAACGCGACAATTACCTGATAGAGAAGTTTGCTCCGGGAAATGTATACCACGTTGACGGGCTGCAAATAGATGGGGAGGTCATTTTTTCCAGAGTCAGTAAATACCTGGACACACCTTTTGATGTTGCCCATGGTGGAGGTGTTTTTCGTTCGGCAAGTTGTGAAGTAGGGACAGAACCGGAACAGGAACTAACAAAAATGAACGCCCGGGTGATGAAGGCCTTTGGAATGAAATATGGAGCCTCTCATACAGAGTTTATTGAGTCTAAAGAAACCGGGGAGCTTTTTTTTCTTGAAACTTCCTCCAGGGTTGGCGGGGCCAATCTGGCTGAAATGGTAGCATTTGCTTCCGGTGTGAATTTGTGGAAAGAATGGGCCAGAATTGAAACCGCAACGCTCAGGAAAACTGCTTATAAATTACCAAATGTCGTCAACAAATATGCTGGCATAGTGGTTTCGTTAAGTCGCTTTGAACATCCAGACACTTCTGGTTTTAATGATCCTGAAATAGTATGGCGAATGAACAAACCCTGGCATATTGGGCTAATTGTAGTAGCCGAAAACAGCGAACGTGTACTGCAGTTATTGGATGCCTATACACAGCGAATCGCTCAGGATTTTCATGCCAGTTCGCCTGCACCGGACAAACTTATTGGTTGAGCAGTTGCGGTTAAATCTCAAAAAAGCCGGCGCTGCTTCCTACCCAGCTCTTGTCCTTATTGTACCTTACTCCAACCATTTCACCCTTGCTTAAGCGTACCAGATTACTTATAATCTCCATGGAATTGGTTTTGCTGCTTCTAAGCAGCATAATTCGTATCTCGCATTTAGCAGGAACATCCAAGGTCTCTATAACTGGGTGATAGGTGACTTTTTCCTGAAGCAGGTAATTAGACTTATTGGGAAGAGCTTCTATAATTTCCCTGGTCACATTAATCTGAACACCGGTTCCGGCAAAGGAATACAAGGGCTTCAACACATAGTTTTGAAGGTCTGAGGGGAGCGTATCCAACTTATCAAGCAGGTACGATTTAGGAACATAATCACCTTTTAAAAACGGCATCAAATACTTACTTATGCGGAAAAACCAGTTTGGATGGCCAATCCATTCCACATCCACCTCATCCACAAAATGAAACTCCCTTTTCAGGTCGGGTCGCTGGTAGAGTTCATCAAAAATAACCCGGTTGTAAATCTTTAGAATTTTCACTTCTTTACCATCCTCATCCAGGTAGAAAAGGGTTTTACCACGCTTTTTTAGTTTTGTGATACACAGGATCTTTATCCCAAGCCTTGCTTCCGTGGCGTAAAAGTCGATGGCAGTGGCTTGCTTTTCAGGCTCTACTTCCAGCAACACCACCTGCTTGGGATCTGTATCTCCGACAATTTCAGACCGCAGGAATTCAAGGAATTCCGGATGGGTGATGCTGTTGGGATGTATGGAAAAATCCTCCGGAATATGAAAGTATTTCCTATAAGTCCGGGCCAGTGCTTCCTGGTAATAAAAAAGTGACGGGAATCCCTGAAGTTCTATCAGTTTAGGGGTGAGTTCTCCGTGTTCATCCAGGCAAATGCCGAAATCAAGCTGAATAAATTTGGGATGATCATCCTCGTTGGGAACAATAATTTCATCATTATAAAAAGCGCCCTGAGTCAGCTCCTTAAAATCGGGCCGGTTGATTACTTTCATAATATCAGCTGAAGCATCAAACAGCCGCTGCCGCAGCTTGTGGGGAATAAAAATAGGTGTTTCCGCGACCCTGAAACCAGGCGCTTCTCCGAAACGCTGCGTAAGGTCATCCATTAAGGTTTTGTACTTTTCCTCGGTGAATTCTTCAATATACGCCTTTCGATATTCTTTTATCATGGAGATCTAATATGTTAGTTGCCGGGAAACCTGTTCCAGTGCGTTTGAAATAAATTTTGGAAGTATGGTGGCATGAGTTTTCCTGATCTTGTCCGGATCCTCCATATGTGCCATCATATCATCGTATTTTTGTTCACCGAAATTTTTTATTACAATTTGCCTGTTCTTCTCCCTGGAAAAATGAATTTTCATGCCAACAGGTTCAGCTTCCGGATGAAATTGTGTTCCCACGAATTCTTTTGAAAATCGAACAGCCATAATCGCGCGTTCAAGTTCCACATGTGTTCGTATTTTTTCAAGGCTAAGGATCGTTGCGCCATGCTCCTTAAAGACTTTCAGCCTGGGCTGCACTAATTGCCAGTCGCGGGAATCAACCGCATAAAAAGGATCGTCCAGGCCTGCGAGCAAAGGATCTGTAATCCCTGCCTTTGTCTTGTGCACGGGAAGGATTCCGAAGGAGGTGCTTTTTCTTAATTTAATTGTACCCAATTCAAAATAATTGCAAACCAGTTGAAAAGAATAGCAGATAAAGAAAAAATATTTTTTCTGATGGGCTGAGGTCTTATTAAAATCCCAAATATTCTGAACCAGTTTCAGATAAGGCTCTCGCCATGGTCCTTCCACCAGGGGGCTTCCGGGTCCGCCACTTGAAATATAGATATCAAAAGAAGTATCTGGCAGTTCGTTTTTACCGCGAACATCAAAGACTTCGTAGTCACTAATTTTTGCAAAGGACTTCACAATTTCGACAATAAGGCCCAGCCCCTGGTTGGGGGTATTTGCATTCATGTCTAAAACTGCTATTCTTCCCCTGGATTTCTCCATTTTGCACATTTTATTAAGTCCCGAGTATAGTCTGTTCGGTTATATAGTCCACCACTTTCTTAAGATCCCTGGTCTCTTCATATACGGCTAATTGCCTGTCTGCCCCGGTTCCCCTTTTCATCATTTCCCTGACAAATTCTACTTCTTTCCGCGATCCAAGATCGTCTACTACATCGTCTATAAATTCCAATAATTCTTCCATGATCACCCTTGTATCCACTTCACATTCCTTTCCGAAGTCGATCATCTTTCCGTCCAGTCCATAACGGCCGGCGCGCCATTTGTTTTCGTTGATAAGTGCCCTGTGATAGAGTATGAAATTTAGATTTTGGGACTTTAGTTTATGCAACTTGGCCACCAGCGCCTGAATCACTGCGGTAATGGCTATAGTCTCGTCTATGGTCAAAGGCACATCACAAATTCTAACCTCCAGGGTGGGAAAGAAAGGATGTATTCTTATATCCCACCAGATCTTCTTGGGGTTGTCTATACATTTCGTTTTTACCAGTAAATTCACATAGCTTTCATACTCGCTTAAACTATTGAAGACCCCCGGAATGCCAGTTCTTGGAAACTTGTCGAACACCTTGGACCGATACGATTTGAAGCCAGTATTCCTACCTTCCCAAAAAGGGGAATTTGTTGAAAGGGCATATAAGTGTGGTAAAAAGTAACGCATGGAATTGGTCAAATGGAGGGCCAGGGACTTATCTGCGATACCCACATGTACATGCAGGCCAAAGATGAGGTTAGATCGGGCGGTATCCTGCAATTCCATTACAATCTCATC
Organism: Eudoraea sp.; assembly: GCA_024642325.1. Lineage (GTDB taxonomy): Bacteria > Bacteroidota > Bacteroidia > Flavobacteriales > Flavobacteriaceae > Eudoraea. Next base: position 17,419 of record JAHEBI010000006.1, read on the forward strand.
ATATCTTGGATTGGGTGTAATGTGCTGTTTCTCCCATTCGGAAAAAGGATGCGTTCCTGCGGCACCAATTTTAAAGCCCAGTCCGTTGGCGATCTCGGATATCGACCGTCGCAAATGAGTAATTTCAGCACGGGCTTCTTTAATATCTTTACAAATATTGGTCCCGACTTCAACCACTGCCTGATGCATTTCAGCCTTTACCTGCTCGCTAAGGTGCTTTTCAGCTTCCAGGACAATCTGCTGATCGTGGGAAATTAATTCCCTGCTTTCCGGATCTATTACCTGATATTCTTCTTCAATCCCTAATGTAAATTCCATATCCGTTTGGGTATTTCGTATTTATCGTATAATAATTGACAACGGCCATTTACTTAAGAGGGGTTTTCTTTCCTGTGATCTGGTCTTTTACAAAAGTTCCCCAGGTAAGATTCATCTTGCCTTTTTTATAGGCCTGAGCCCTTTCAATAGCCATATTAGCAGCGTTCTCCACAATCCATTCGAAGTTGGCCTGTCCTACTGAATGAATATCCGCATCGGGTGCCGGGTTACAAAAATCGATAGCGTATGGAATCCCATCCCTAACCGCAAATTCTACAGTGTTGAAGTCGTACCCAAGGGCTTTGCAAAGCCGGATACAATATTTTTTAACCTTGTCCAGAATTGCCGGATCTACGGCAGGCCCATCAATAACATAACGCAAATGGTGAGGATTCCGTGGTTCATATTGCATGATGTGCACATTGTCTGTGCCCAATACATAACAGCGAAAATACTCCTGGAATTGAATCTCTTCCTGAAGCATCATAACTAACTGGCCTGTTTCGGCATGTTTTGCCCAGAGATCTTCAGCGTCATTCACACGGTAAACACTTTTCCAGCCTCCGCCTGAATGTGGTTTCATATAAGCTGGAAAGCCTATAGTTTCGAACATTTCATCCCAATTCATGGGGAACTTCAGGTTTCGGAAGGAATTTTCATCCGTATCGTCCGGGCGAAATGAAGATGGTAATATAAACGTCTTCGGAACCGGGACCCCTACTTTTACCGCCAGGGCATTGTTAAAGAATTTTTCATCAGCACTCCACCAAAAGGGATTATTGATCACGGCCGTTCCCGAAATAGCTGCATTTTTGAGATAGGCTCTGTAAAAGGGCACATCCTGGGAAATCCTGTCAATAATGACAGCATAATCCGTGGGTTTAGCCTGTTCCACCATGTCTATACTTACCGCCTCGGCTTTGATATCCTTGATCCCTTTTTCATTTACCCTTTGTATGAATGCCTGTGGAAAGGAGTTTTCCTGACCGAATAAGATTCCTATTTTTTTCATAATGCTGGTTTTAGATACTATAATTTTGAAAGGTATTCTGGAAACATCTGCTTCCAGATAGGCCAGTCGTGTTCTGCCCATTTGCGCTCATCCCACCAAAACGGGATATTCTTTTCACCCAGGATATGTGCCAAACGCCTATTTGCATCCAGGCAAATATCCCACTCACCAACGCCAAGCACGATTTTCATATTCCAGAGATCCGGATGGTTGGACCCGGGAAGGAAATCTACAGGATTATTAAAAAACACATTGTCGTCATAATAGCCGTCCATAAATGATTTTATATCGAAGGAGCCACTCATACTGAACATATGGCTTACCTTTTCGGGATGTTTAAAAGCGAAGTTTGCGGCCTGATACCCTCCGAAACTCGGCCCTGCCACAGCAACTTTGGGAATGCCTTTCTGGTGGCAAATGGCATTCACCACCTCATCAAGTATAAACTTATCGTACCACATATGGTTTTTAACGCGCTCCGCCGGGTGGATACCTTTGTTGTACCAGCTTAGTTCGTTGATACTGTCCGGGCAATAAATCTGTACGAGCCCTTGTTCCAAAAACCATCGGGCAGATTCTATGAGCCCAAAATCCTTGCACTCGTAATAACGTCCCGAAGTAGTTGGAAAGAGGATAACCGGATAGCCTGCGTGGCCAAATACCAGCATCTCAATATCCCTGCTTAAAGTAGGGGAATACCATTTAGAATACTCTTCTTTCAATAGCTTGATTTAAAAAAAAATGTTAGAAAAGCCAAGATACTTTTTTTCCTTTAAAACTTAGTTTTTTGAGCCTTAAAAAGAGATTCTCCGGTACCGGGCTTAAGCGGGTGCAAAGTTAAGGGATAAAGGCACTTCTATGGAACTACTTATCAAATATTTAAGAAGAATGTTCATGCTATAATTAAGACATCAAATAATTTTCCATTTAATCCTGTCAAAAACGCTCAAATAGGAAATTTTGAATGAATTCATAATCCACACCACGCTTAATTTATAGGACACTGAGCTGGAAAAATACCATCAAAACAAATTGGGGTAGGGTATTTTCCGACTTAGTTGTTATATAAACGGCGGCAGCCAAAAAAATAAACCCAAATCCTATAAACCCCAGGAATGCCTATGAACAAACTTTAAAGCGTAACCTCAAATGAGGGATTATTAAATTATTAGTAAATCTAAAAACAATTTAAAAATGAAAACAATTAAAAATATCACAATTGTGCTATTGGCCGCAGGGTCAGTACTGTCCTGTTCCAAGAATGAAGATAACCCTGTAAATAACCTGCCGGAAGGCTTTGCCCTAAAGGCTGATGCCATGGTAAAGGTAGGTGATCTGCCTCAGGCCATATTAGATTATGTAACAGAGAATTATAAAGAGCTTACGATTGCCAAATCAGAGGAAGAGGATAATGGTAATTTTGAGATAAAGTTAAGCAACGGCATAGAACTTATTTTTGATGCCTCAGGAAACTTTTTAGGGGTGGATGATGATGATGAAAACGGAAATTTTGACGACTCAGATATCCCTGTTGAAGAATTGTTGGCTGCCATCACTATGTATGTGGATGAAAATTTTCCAGGGACCTCTATTAAAGAGGCATCTATGGAAAACAATGGCCATTACGAAATAACTCTTGGAGATAAGACGGTTTTAATTTTCGATGCCAATGGAGAATTTTTGGGTGTTGGTGTAGATGAGAATGACCAGGACGGAGATGGCGAATATGAATGGGGTGATGAGGACCACCATGACGACGGGGATAGTATAGACCCATCCCAATTACCGGAGATGGCCCTAAAATACCTTGCTGACACCTACCCTGAACTTACCATTATACACGCTGAAATAGAATCTGAAGGGTTTTATGAAGTTACCATGAGTAATGGTCTGGAAGTTTATTTTGATGCCGAAGGCAATTTCGTTTCCACCGATGATGGTGAGCACCACGAAGATTAAAGAATAAGGCAAGGGAATCCTTTCCTTTTAAAACCTATATTCCCCCGACCCTACCGCATTCTTTGCGGACAAGGGTCGGGGTTTTTTTATTAGAACCACAATACTTTTAGAAGGTGCAGGGATATCAATAGCACTTAGTGAAAAAAATTCATACTCAAACGTTTCTCTTTCAGATTTCCTTTTCTTTAGTACCCTAAAAGGAAGCAACCAGAATCTGGCAAATGGGCTTGTCTGCTTCAGATATGTGGCTGCCCATTGAATTGGCTAGTCATTATTAATTTTATGGTATTTCTTCATTATCGCCAGAATCCTATCAATCGGAATAGATGTTTTGGTATGACCATTGCCCGTTGTTGTTTCTGCCGCAAATAAAGAGTTTAAAATAGCTTCTTCCGTTGCTTCTATAGTCGCTAAAAACAACGGGGTTATGGCGTCATTCCGCATTTC
>JAHEBI010000197.1 GCA_024642325.1 Eudoraea sp.
ACCTATTGATATGATCTCATTTTAAGCCAGAGTGAATATTAGATAAGGTCCAGGTTAAATTTGTCATGAATATGCTGTCATTTGTTACCTGAATATTAAGTGGCAGGCCGTTTTTGGTTTCCCATCATATAAAATCTATCTTTGGCTACTGTAAAAAGGAGTTGATACTCTTAATTGTATACCAAAAAGACAATTATTTATGGCCGGAAATACTTTTGGAACACTTTTTAAGCTCACTACTTTTGGAGAATCGCACGGTATGGCAATTGGGGGTGTTTTAGATGGGTGCCCGTCGGGAATTAAACTCGATCTTGATGCTGTGCAATATGAATTAGACAGGAGAAAACCTGGACAGTCGGCTATAGTTACCCAGCGTAAAGAACCGGATACTGTGGTCTTTTATTCCGGTATTTTTGAAGGTCGGACTACCGGAACCCCAATAGGTTTTGCTATTCACAATACAAATCAGAAGTCAACTGACTATTCGCATATAAAGGACTCCTATCGACCGTCCCATGCGGATTATGTATATGATAAAAAGTATGGTTTTAGAGACTACAGGGGAGGGGGAAGAAGTTCTGCCCGCGAAACGGCAAGTCGCGTTGTTGCAGGGGCTATTGCGAAACAATTTTTAAAAGGCATTAGTATAAATGCCTTCGTCTCACAGGTTGGTTCTCTTCGACTTGAAAAGGATTATTCAGAATTGGATTTAAAATTAACTGAAAGTAATGCTGTGCGCTGTCCGGACCCTGACACAGCTGTTAGGATGGAAAAGTATATCAAAGAAATTCGGAAAGAGGGCGATACCGTCGGTGGGATTATTAGTTGTATAATAAAAAATGTTCCTGTAGGATTGGGAGAACCTGTTTTTGATAAGCTTCATGCAGATCTGGGTAAAGCAATGTTATCCATTAACGCGGTTAAAGGATTTGAATACGGTAGTGGTTTTGAAGGTGTAAAGATGAAAGGAAGTGTTCATAATGATCAGTTCAAAGCTGATGGCAGTACAGTTACGAATAACAGTGGTGGCATTCAGGGGGGTATCAGCAATGGTATGGACATCTATTTTAATGTCGCCTTTAAGCCGGTGGCTACGATCATTCAGCCTTATGAAACGATTGACAAAGATGGGAACATGGTTAAAACTCAAGGCAAAGGCAGGCATGACCCCTGTGTCGTGCCAAGAGCTGTGCCAATAGTTGAAGCTATGGCAGCATTAGTATTAGCCGATTTCACTCTTCTTAACAGAACCATCAAATTATAAACATGCTTTTTAGAGGCTTTAGCATCAAAATACTATCTTACTAACCTAAATATTTTTTTATGAGGAAACTGGAGTTGCATTGGCAAATCCTGATAGGGATGATCCTGGGAATTGTTTTTGGTTTTGGAATGACCTATATCGAATGGGGTCGTGACTTTGTCCAGGACTGGATCAATCCTTTTGGAACTATTTTCGTTAAACTACTAAAACTAATTGCAATTCCTCTTATTCTTGCCTCCTTAATAAAAGGGATTTCTGATTTAAAGGACATATCAAAATTCAGGAATATAGGCCTTCGAACAATGGGGATCTATATAACTACGACAATAATAGCGATAACCATAGGGCTTGTACTGGTTAATATTATCAAGCCGGGTGAAGGCATTTCAACAGAAACAATCACCAAATTAACAGAGACCTACGCCTCGGACAGTGGAGTAACCTCTAAAATAGAAGAAGCAACAAGGCAAAAAGAAGGAGGGCCTCTGCAATTTTTACAGGATATGGTACCCGATAATGCCTTTGGAGCCCTAAGCGATAATAGTTTGATGCTTCAGGTCATATTTTTTACCATATTCCTGGGGATATCTATGTTATTAATTGGCGAAAAAAGATCGAAGCCACTCAAAAAGTTCTTTGATTCCCTTAATGACGTTGTGCTTAAAATGGTAGATTTAATTATGCTAACTGCGCCGGTTGCGGTTTTTGCCTTATTAGCCAATGTTGTCGTATCATCCGGGGACCCCGATCTGTTATTAGCATTGTTGAAATATGCGGGTGTAGTTATTTTAGGGCTCTTTTTAATGATTGTTTTTTACTGTATTGTGGTGGCAACATATACCAAGAAAAACCCTTTCTGGTTTCTTAAAGAGATAAGTCCGGCACAGCTATTGGCCTTTTCAACAAGCTCGAGTGCAGCTACACTTCCGGTGACCATGGAAAGGGTTGAGGAACATATTGGAGTAGACAAGGAAGTTTCCAGCTTTGTTCTGCCTGTAGGAGCTACTATCAACATGGATGGCACCAGTTTATATCAGGGTGTTGCGGCTGTTTTTATAGCTCAGGCCCTTGGTTTTGATCTTACACTGAGTGGTCAGTTGACCATTGTCCTTACCGCTTTGCTTGCATCTATTGGTTCTGCGGCCGTACCCGGAGCGGGAATGGTGATGCTCGTAATTGTTTTGGAATCGATTGGTTTTCCATCAGATAAGCTGGCTATTGGGCTGGCACTTATTTTTGCAGTAGACCGGCCATTGGATATGTGCCGTACTATTATAAATATTACAGGAGATGCTACCGTTGCCATGGTAGTTGCCAAATCTGTAGGTAAACTTGGGAAACCCCATGTAAAAGAGTGGGATGAATACTACGGCAAGGATAAAAACAGTTAATGTAGCAACCCAATATACTTTGGATTCCTTCATTCAGCCTTTCTAATTGTCAATCAATAAATTTTGCTTTTAGTTCAGGAGTAGGGATCATGCATTCATTTTGTTTTCCAAACCATTTATACCTGTTTTTTGCAATGAGATCATAGAACCAGTCCCTTACCGGCCCGGGGATGAATTCAAAGATTCCAAGTAATTTATAACCTCCTCCAAAGGTTCTCCCTATTTTTAAAACTGCGGTAGACTTTGTATAGTAAGCAATATTGGGTTCATAAAGAAGTATGGAATCCACTTTAGATGTGTCTATTTTTCGCTCTTTTATAAATTCCTTACCGATTTCACTTTGTAATGGGGCATAACGAAAAAGATCGTTTTTGTCATGTTTAATAATATATTGAATGGAACCGTTGCAAAGATTACACACGCCATCAAAAAAAATTAGTTGTTTGCCATCCGGGATTTTCATTCTACAAAAATACAATTCAAATTCTTGAAAACATTAGCAATAAGCTACTAAGAAAGGAATTGAAATCCTTTTATTTTTTTCCTTCAACCAATTCCAGTTGGTCCGTACTCACATTGGTCGTGAACATTCCATAATTTACTACCGCCTTATTTTTCTCAAGTTTATCTATACTTCCTATAGCCCGGCCATCATGCATTCGTACCCGGTCGCCAATTTTAAATACTGGTCTCGGTTTGTTTTTTTCTTTTAATTCGGCCTTCCTGTTATCAATTTTCTTTTTCTTCCGAATTACTTTTACTTCTTTTTGCACTTCCTCTGCGGTTTCAATCTTTTTTTGCCGTTCTATTTTAGCCTGAGCGGCAGATTTCTTCTTTCGCTTACTATTTTCAGTCTCTACTATACGCAATAGTTCCGAGACCAGGATTCGTTTCTTTTTATCAAGAAAATATTTCTCAGCTGCGGTATTTACCTTATTACCCAAATAGATCATTCTTTGGTCATGATCATACAATTCCTGGTAATTCTCCAACTTCGATTTTACTTTGGCATTTAGTTTCTCAAGCCTCATTGCCTCATCCCGGGCTTTTGATTCTTCTTCCTGCAGCCTCGTACCTGTTTGAGCCATTTTATTGCGTTCTTTTTGCATTTTGGCTATGGTTGCATCAAAGCGTAATTTGCCACGTTCCACCTTCTTCTTGGCCTTATTGATTAAATTATAGGGGATACCATTTTTCTGGGCTACTTCAAAAGTAAATGAGCTTCCAGGCTGTCCTAGTTCCAGTTGAAAGGTGGGTTCCAGAGTTTTGGAGTTGAACAACATATTGGCATTTGTAATATGCGGTAATTCATCTGCCAAAGCCTTTAGATTTGCATAATGAGTGGTAATTACACCAAAAGCTTCTCTTTCGTAGAAAACCTCTAAAAATGCCTCGGCAAGGGCCCCGCCTAATTCAGGATCACTTCCGGTGCCAAATTCATCAATAAGAAAGAGGGTATCCTTATTACATTTCTTAAGAAACTTATTCATGTTCTTAAGTCTGTAACTGTACGTACTCAAATGATTCTCAATAGATTGATTATCTCCAATATCAGTAAGTATAGTTTTAAAGAGACAAAAGGAACTTCGCTCATGAACGGGTATCAGGAGTCCGCTTTGCAACATTACCTGCAGCAGGCCTATTGTTTTTAGTGTAATACTCTTTCCTCCTGCATTGGGGCCGGAAATTACGATAATTCTATTCTCAGGATGCAACTCAATGGTCTGTGGCCAGGTTTTTTGCCTGCTTCTTTTATTGGATATAAAAAGCAAGGGGTGGTAAGCATCCCGCAGATAAAGCCTGTTATTGCTGTTTATTTCAGGCAACACAGCATGCATCTCATCTGCGTATTTGGCCTTGGCCGCCGTAATATCCATTTGTGTCAGGAACAACTGATAGTCATGCAAAAGATATGCATAGGGCCTGATCAGGTTCGTCAATTGATTAAGAATCCGTTGAATTTCCTCTTTTTCATCAAATTCGAGATTATTGAGTTCCCTGCTAAATTTTAAGGAAGCTTCGGGTTCTATATAAACGATGCTCCCGGTTTTGGAAGTACCCATTACAGTACCCTTAACCTTTCGCCTGTACATTGCCTTAATTGCCAGGACCCGTCGGTTTTCTACTACAGATTCACGGATTTCGTCCAGGAAGTCTGCCGCCTGGCAGCTATTCAAGGCGGTATTGAAACTTTGATTGATTTTACCTTTGACCTGGTTTATTTGGTTGCGGATGGTTTTCAATGCTTCTGAAGCATTGTCTTTGATCTCTCCAAAACGATCAATGACCAGATCAATATTGGCAGTTATGTCCGTATTGGCCTCAATATTTTCCGTATGTGCAAATAAGAGAGGATAATAATCCTTAAACTTTTTAAAGAATTTTTTGTGCGAAGCTACCGAAGTGCAGATAATGCCAATCTTTCGAAAACCTCCAATTTCCAAAGTTGTATTTTCTATTTTAAGTAGTTGTAATTCAACATTTATGGCTTCAAATCCGTGATTAGGAATTCGATTATCATTAGTAAATGAAGCCAGGTATTCTGAAGTTTTCCCCAGTGTATTTAATAACTCTGCTCTGTCGGAGATTGGCTCAAGAGCTGCCGCATTTATCTTTCCCAGTTCAGTACTGCATCTTTCTGTCAGCTGCTGCAATACCAGTGGGAACTCTAAATCCTGTAAGGTTTTTTTATCTATCATTTGCATTGCTATGAATTGCAGATGGCAAAGGTATGGAATAGGGGCGATTTTGAAAATTCTACAA
>JAHEBI010000198.1 GCA_024642325.1 Eudoraea sp.
GTTGACGGATGGAGCCAGGCTGTTGAGACCGTTAATTTTTTAATTGAGTTAAAAACAACCCATCAATGTGTTTTTTTAAGGGGGAACCACGATGAATTGTGTTATGACTGGTTAAGAACAGGTAAGGATAATCCAATGTGGTTGCAACATGGAGGAATTGCAAGTATCTCTTCTTATATGGAAATGGGGGAGGGTTTAAAAGGAATTCATATGGATTTTTATTCTGATCTGGAAAATTATTATCTGGATGATAGAAACCGCTTGTTTGTTCATGCTGGTTTTACCAATTTAAAAGGAGTAAAATTTGAATATGTCCCAAAAATATTTTATTGGGACAGAACTTTATGGGAACTGGCATTATCCCTAAATCCGCAACTATCTAAAACGGATATTTTTTATCCGGATCGACTCGCCAATTACAGTGAAATTTACATTGGTCATACTCCTGTTACCCGAATTGGTAAAACCACTCCTCAAATGGCTGGGAATGTTTGGAATATTGACACAGGGGCTGCTTTTAAAGGGCCATTGTCAATTATGGATGTAAATTCAAAACAAGTCTGGCAGAGTGATCCTGTCTACCTCTTTTATCCAAATGAAAAAGGCAGAAATTAAAAATTTGAATTATATCTGCAATAATTTCAGAATTTTATTGTCGTACTTTGCAAGAAAATAGTTTATGTCTACTAAAAATATAAGACTTGAGGTAATGCAGGCAATTGAACCAAAAGTTGCCGGTTTTATGGATTCTTTTTTGATTCCAATTGATGAAATATGGCAGCCCTCAGACTTTCTTCCGGATTCGCGCAGTGATAATTTTTATGATGAGGTAGAACAAATTAGAGAGGAATCCAAAGAATTGGGATATGATTTTTGGGTAACCATGGTTGCCGATACAATTACCGAAGAAGCTTTGCCAACATATGAATCCTGGTTAATGGATGTTGAGGGGATTAACCAACATACGGAGGAACCAAGTGGCTGGTCTAAATGGGTGAGAGCATGGACAGCTGAAGAAAACAGACATGGTGATGTGCTTAACAAATTTTTGTACCTCTCAGGGAGAGTAAATATGAGGGAAGTTGAGATCTCCACACAGTACCTGCTGAATGATGGTTTTGATATAGGAACAGACAGGGACCCATATAAGAATTTTGTGTATACTTCATTCCAGGAATTAGCTACCAATATTTCTCATAAAAGGGTAGGTCAGTTAGCGAAGAAAAAAGGCAATACGCTAATTAGTAAAATGTGCAGCATAATTGCAGGTGATGAAATGCGACATCATTTGGCCTACAGGGAATTTGTTAAAACCATTTTTGAACAGGACCCTAATGGTATGATGCTTGCATATGGAGATATGATGAAGAGAAAAATTGTAATGCCGGCTCATTTTTTAAGGGAATCGGGAGAAGGTATTGGTCTTGCATTTGAAAATTTCTCCGTTTGCGCACAAAGGTTGGGAGTGTATACTTCTCAGGATTATATAGACATCTTTAATAAATTAAATCAATACTGGGACCTGGAAAGCTTAAGGAGCCTTTCGGACGATGCCCAAAAGGCCAGGGACTACCTTTTAAATATGCCGGCACGCTTACAGCGAATAGCCGAAAGAATGAAACTAAGTGAGGATCAATTCAGGTTTAAATGGGTAGAAGCCAATGGAATGCTATAAAAAAAAGGCCGGATAATTCCCGGTCTTTTTTATTATAATTTACCATGTTTATGTTCTTCCTGCCATTTGTGCAATTCTTTCCATTTTCCTTCATAACACATTTTAGCCTGCATTGGCCACGAAGCAGGATCGTGAACTTTATAACGATCCCCTCCTGAATCCAAAACTTCCTGACATTTCCGAACCGAAGTATTAGACAGGGCTTTCCAGGTCTTTATATCATAATTATGAAATAGCCCTTCAATCTTGGGGCCAATACCTTCCACTACCTTTAGATCATCCGGTTTAATATTTTTGCCAAATGCAGCCTTGGCTGCATTTTTATCAAAAGAGATTTTTGAAGGAACCACCTCAGAATTTTTATCTTTAATTTTTTTATTACAAGAAGCAAGATCAGCTTCTAATTTTGCATTTTGATCTTTCAGAAAATTTAACTCTGAAGAAAGGTCAATTGCTGTATTTCCTCCTTTGCCCAGTAAATATCCAAAAACAGAACAAAGAACCCCAACAAGAATAGGGATAAGCCAACACCAGATATTAATACTTTCAAAATTCATAAGTTTTTATATTTAGTTGTTTTTATACAATACTTCATCCTTGCTATAATCTTTGGTATATTCAATGTCTATTGTACTTTCGGCAATAGACAAATCCTTACTTTCTATGTTAGCGAGGTCATCATCTAGCCCACATTCACTACAGTACATTACAAAAAAATAAATCCCAGCTAATATGGTAATAATAATTCCAAGCAAGTTAGTTGTCCTTTTTGTCATGGCAATTAGCTATTTATCGTTATGTATACAATGTATTAAAAAAATCTTAATTTTTGTTAGAATTAAGGACAAGTCACACTTTAATTACAACCATTCACACATTTATTCGGGCCAACTATAACTTACGCTTATTTTAATTGAAGCCCATTTAGGAAATTTGATAAATTTTGAGTTGATACCCTATCTCTCCCGACAAGGATCGGCATTGTAAATAGGCTTAAATAGCTATCAAAAGAAAAGTTTGAATTAGTTAGGAATCCCGTTGTTATTAAGTCCTGTAATAGCAACGGTTTTTTTATGGGTATCAAAATTTACACCCCAATCTTTTAATAACTTATTTTTTTGCAAATGGTAAATCCTTGTGATGAAATTGTAATTTAAAAAGAAGAATAGATATTCTGCTACTTAATAACACCCCGGGATATTCATCACAAGCCTTTTTTATGTGGATATAAAATACCTGCCGAAACTTTAACTTCGTAATAATCAAATATATTAAACTCGGTTAAAGTTTCGGCAGGGATTATAATTACAGATCAAATTTTATTCCTTGTGCCAAAGGCAATTTAGTGGTATAGTTAATCGTATTTGTTTGTCTTCGCATATAAACTTTCCAGGCATCAGAACCACTTTCACGGCCTCCTCCGGTCTCTTTTTCTCCACCAAATGCTCCCCCAATTTCTGCGCCGGAAGTTCCAATATTTACATTGGCAATACCACAATCACTGCCAGCGGCAGAAAGAAAGTTTTCTGCTTCCCTTAAATTATTGGTCATGATAGCAGATGAAAGTCCCTGAACTACCCCGTTTTGAATTTTTATGGCATTGTGCACGTCCCCTGAATATTTCAACAAATAAAGGATAGGTGCAAAAGTTTCATGCTGTACTATCTCATACGAATTATCCGCTTCTGCTATTGCCGGATAAACATAACAACCACTTTCGAAACCTTCTCCTTCCAGGACACCACCTTCCAAAATTAAATTACCGCCTTCTGCCAATACTTGCTGAAGGGCTTTTTGATACATTGCTACAGCATCTTTGTCTATTAAAGGGCCAACATGATTATTCTCATCCAGCGGGTTGCCAATTCGAAGTTGTTTATAGGCGGCAACTATTGAATCTTTTACCTGATCGTAAATAGATTCATGTATAATAAGCCTTCTGGTAGAAGTACATCTCTGGCCGGCTGTGCCAACTGCTCCGAATACAGCTCCTATGACCGTCATTTTTATATCAGCATCCGGCGTAACTATAATCGCATTATTCCCACCTAGTTCAAGAAGAGATTTTCCTAATCTTGCTGCAACTGCCTGTGCGACAATTTTTCCCATGCGAATTGAACCAGTAGCGGAAATCAATGGGATTCTATTATCATTTGTCATCATTTCGCCCACTTTATAATCTCCATTTATCAGGCAGGAAATACCTTCCGGCAGACCATTGGCCTTAAATACTTCAGCTGCAATATTTTGACAGGCTATGCCACAAAGCGGCGTTTTTTCTGAAGGCTTCCAAACACTCACGTCCCCACAAATCCATGCAAGAGCCGAATTCCATGCCCAGACAGCGACCGGGAAATTAAAAGCTGAAATTATCCCAACAATTCCCAATGGATGGTATTGTTCATACATGCGATGCCCCGGCCTTTCCGAATGCATGGATAGCCCGTATAATTGTCGGGAAAGCCCGACCGCAAAATCACATATGTCTATCATTTCCTGTACTTCGCCAAGTCCTTCCTGATAAGATTTTCCCATTTCGTACGAAACTAATTTACCCAGGGGTTCCTTTAATTCGCGTAGTTTATTTCCAAACTGACGAACAATTTCGCCTCTTAGAGGGGCGGGTTTTTTTCGCCAAACCTGAAAGGCTTCAGATGCAGTTTTAATAGCTTTTTCATAATCATTTTGGGAAGTACTTTTAACTTTACCAATTAAGGCCCCGTCAACAGGTGAGTATGAGGCCATAATTTCCCCGGAGGAAAAATAATCGGAACCGGTTGAAGTACCATTGTTAATTTCCTTAACCCCTAATTTTTTCAACGCTTGGTCTATTCCAAAATCCACAGCAACTAGTGTCATTTTATAACTTTTTAAAGGTAATTTGTTAGATTAGGACAAAGCTACGAATAATAGTGATTATGCCAGCTTAAAGTTCTAGAATCTTAGGGCTGATTTACAAAGACTAGGAGCAGTGTAATTAAGGCGGGCAGGGCCTGGACCATAAATATTTTTTTGTCTGCAGTTAATGCCCCAAAAATACCTGCAATTGCAACACAGCATAGGAAAAAGATTGAAACGCGTGTATTCCAAACTACATCCTGAATAAAAAATGTCCAAATAAGGCCAGCAGATAAAAAACCATTATAAAGACCCTGGTTTGCTGCCATTGATTTTGTTGGCTCGAACATTTCCTTTGGTAAATTTTTAAAAATCTTTTTACCCCGGGTATTCCAGGCAAACATTTCAAACCAAAGGAAATATAAGTGCAGTGCAGCAATAATCCCAATAAAAACAGTAATCACAATTGTCATTTTTCACCTTCTTATTTGCCAATAAACCTGGCATCAACCGGCATAACCGCACCACAATTTTCACAGGTCCTTAAACTTTCAGATCCGTAGAAATACGAAAAATGCGATAAAAAGTCTTTTTCGATGTCATTTAACGTAAAATAGGTTTCGTAGAGTTTGTGATTGCAATTATCACAAAACCAAAGAAGGCCGTCTTTTGCCTTTAGGTTATCTCTCTTTCTCTCGATGACTAGACCAATAGAGTCTGGGTGCCTAACGGGAGAATGGGGGACTTTTGCAGGGTGCAGATACATATCCCCTGGCCCTAAGTGCATTGTTTTTTTCTGGCTGTCTTCCTGAACATGTATTTCTATATGGCCTTCTAACTGGTAAAAAAGCTCCTCTGTTTCGTTGTAGTGATAATCTTTTCGAGCATTGGGCCCGGCA
>JAHEBI010000199.1 GCA_024642325.1 Eudoraea sp.
AAAAAAGCAGTCGTGCTTAGTACCTATGGCGCAGAGAACATCACGCAGTTTCTGGAAGGTAAGAGCAGCAACAATGAAGTTTATATGGGTCATGAGACCTTTGAACTGTTAAGTAACACATTCCTCTATGAATACTTTAATCCTCTGCTTAAGGAGTTTAAAGCTAATTATTATACAATACTCGAAAACACGTTTGTTTTTTCGGAGGAACTTGAGGTTTTGCAAGAGATAATACGCGATAATAACAGCGGCACTACTTTTGACAAAAGTATTCTATATGAAACATCGCGAAGCGTTCTGGCGGATGAATCCAGCATTGTTTTTATGGCTAATGCAAAAGGCATGGAAGCTATCCTGAAAATGCATTGCACCAGTGCGATGCTCAATGATTTTAACAAAACTGCAGCATCCAATTATATTTTTGCCGGTCAGGTCGTTACCGATGCAAATTTTTATCACACTAATCTGGTCA
This sequence comes from Eudoraea sp., assembly GCA_024642325.1. Lineage (GTDB taxonomy): Bacteria > Bacteroidota > Bacteroidia > Flavobacteriales > Flavobacteriaceae > Eudoraea. The sequence continues at coordinate 473 of JAHEBI010000199.1, forward strand.
TTCAAAAAAAGTATAAGGAAAAAGAGAGCAATTCTATATCAGCTCTTTTTAAGGTTGAATTAGATAGTGATCTGGCTACTGACCCACAGTTTGTGACTAATCACAGGACCAATAAAAAGGAAATTGTAGTACAGGACGTGGATAATTACCTTTACCTTATCTCAACCGAAGGGAAGATTCTATGGAAAAAACAATTAGAAGGGAGAATACAGGGTAAGATTAGTCAGGTAGACCTCTATAAAAATGGTCGATTACAGCTGGCGTTTACAACAGGTAATGAGTTTCTGATTTTAGACAGAAACGGCAAGGAAGTAGCCCCATTCAACATGAGCTTTCCCGGCGGAAACTTAAATGAACTGGCGGTATTTGATTATGAAGGCAAAAAAGATTACCGATTTGTAATCACCCAGGGATCAAAAATCTTTATGTACAATTCAAAAGGTAAAACCGTAAAAGGCTTTAAATTAAAGGACACGGACAGCCCGGTAATATTCGCTCCCAAACATCTTAAAATTGGCAACAGGGACTATTTGGTGTTTATGCTGGAAAATGGGGATCTTAAAATATTGAATCGCGTTGGTAATTCCAGGGTTAAGGTAGCAGAGAAAATAGATTTCTCGTCTAATCGCACCTATTTATACAAAGACAATTTTATAGTAACAGATAAAAAAGGCACGCTGTACTCCATTGACACCAAAGGAAACATTACAAAAACGAAACTTAACTACACTGAAGATCACGGCCTTGCAGCTACAAGCAAAACCCTGGTTAGCAATAATGAAAATATTCTTAGCATTAAAGGAAAGAATGTAACTCTGGATTTAGGGGTATATACCCACCCTACTATATTTTATGTACATGACAAAATATACATTAGTGTTACTGACATACAAAGTCAAAAGGTGTATCTGTTTGATAGTAATGCAGAGTCCATTCAAAATTTTCCGGTTTATGGATATTCATTGATAGACCTGGAGGATATAGATAATGACCGGAAGATAGAATTTGTCTGCAAGGATCAGGAAAATGCACTTGTTCTCTACAAAATAAACTAGGTCTTGTCTGAGGACCATTTGTACATTAAAATATACAGAGTATACAATTCTTATGGAATCTGAATAAGTATTACCTACTTTTCTTTAGCAAAATACTAATAACAAGTTATTTGTGGGTTTTTAGCAATTCAAATAGATAAGGAAAACTCTCATTGGTATGCTTAAAATATCGTATTTTTAAGATGCATTAAACAGCACTTTGATAATGAAAAAACGATCCCAAAAACTGGGTGTTATAATACCCCTTCTATTATTCCTGTTTGCAACACCGGATGCAGGTGCTCAACTATTAAAAAAATTGGGTAAGGCTGCTGAAAGAGCTGCAGAAAACACAGTTACAAGGAGGGTCGAAAAAGAAACTCAGGAGAAAACAGACACTGTTTTGGACAGCATTTTGGAACCTGGAGAAAAAGGGGAGAATCCTGAAATAGGTAATCCGAATTCCCTGCCAACAGATTCTAATGATGTACCAACACCCACGGGTTCCATTTCTGAACCTGGGAAACCTGATAATTCAGCAGTTGAAAGCCAATCAAAATCAATTACTGTCTATAGCAAATTTGATTTTGTCCCAGGAGACAAAACACTCTTCTTTGATGATTTCTCAAACGACTTTATAGGCGATTTTCCAAGTAAGTGGAATACAAATGGCGGTGGTGAGATTGTAACATTAAATGATTCGCCTGAAAAGTGGCTGGAATTAATTTCGGGTTACAACGTCTATTTCTTGCCTGATGTCCCCAAACTCCCTGAAGAATATACTATTGAATTTGATGTCATGGCTATTGGGCTGGATAATAAAACATCATCAACGGCAATAATGCAGGTATCTCTTAGTGATGATGACAAATTTAAGGAAGGGGCTAACTTCGTACAAGCGCGACTTCCGTTTTGCCAATATGCTTCTGTTGGAATTAATATGGAAAACCATATCAACAACCAAAGGGAAATATATAGTACCGTAAAGGCGGATCTTAGGGATGAGGTATTAGATAGACCACATATATCCATTGCAGTGAACAAACAACGATTCAGATTGTGGGTTAATGAGGAAAAACATATTGATATTCCAAGGATTGTGCCTGATGGAGAGGTATTGAATACCCTTAAATTCAGCATAAAAAGTTTTAAAGATGGTAAAGAGAGAATATTTATTTCCAATATTAAAGTAGCTGAAGGTGGGATCGATCTTCGCAGGACACTTATTACTGAAGGAAAAGTATCAACTAACGGCATTCTGTTCGACTCAGGTTCGGCCAATTTACAACCACAATCTATGGGAATTATAAGACAGATATCGCAAGTGATGCTGCAGGAAGGCGGAATGAACCTGAAAATAGTGGGCCATACCGATGCTGACGGAAATGATGCAGCCAATCTGGAGCTTTCCAGAAAAAGGGCTGAAGCTGTAAAAAATGCATTGACATCGATCTACAATATCCCATCTGAGCGACTTTCCTCAGAAGGTAAAGGGGAATCCGAACCTATCAGTGATAATAACACCTCTGACGGAAAAGCACTAAACAGAAGGGTAGAATTTATTAAAACATAGACTATGAAACTAAAACTTTTATTAATTGGTATGCTTCTTTTATTAGGACTACCGGTGACAGGACAAAATTGCAGTAAGTATTACCCCATGGCAGAAGGTACAATCTTAGAGTACTCTTCTTATAATGGCAATGGGAAACCTCAGGGGACTATTAGTTATACAGTAACCAATGTAATTGATGAAGGTAGTTCCACTTCCGCCACTATGGCCATGAAATACAATGATGAAAAAGGCAAGGAAGCGTTTAACACAGAATTTACGTATACCTGCTCAGGAAACACGGTAAAGATTGACTATCAATCCCTGATGTCCAATCAAATGCTTCATCAATTTGAAGATATGGAAATGGAATTATCCGGAACTGACATTGAGTTGCCAAATGACCTGGAGGTGGGTCAGGAATTACCGGATGCCAACATGGCTATGAAAATAAGTATGAGCGGTATAAATATGAACTCTCAGGTAGATATGATAAACAGAAAAGTGGAAAAACAAGAGACCATTACCACTCCTGCCGGTTCTTTTGACTGCTATGTAATTTATAGCGAAAACGAATCCAAGATGATGATGGCCAATCAATCCTTTCCGTCGCGATTGTGGTTAGCAGAAGGGTTTGGTATGGTGAAACAGGAAAGCTATAATAAAAACGGAAAAATAATGAGCAGCACCGTCCTGACAGGCTACAGCAAATAAAATCCAATTGTTTTTTAACCGGGGTCTCAACCCCGGTTTTTATTTTATAATTTGTGCATTAAAGAGTTCAGCAAAATGTTTTAAAAGTTTTTGCTTTACTTCACCCATTGATATTTCTTTCCTGCCTAATTCGATATTTAGAGAAGTAACTGCCTTATCTTTTATTCCACAAGGCACCATTAAATCAAAATAACCTAAATCCGCATTTACATTCAGCGCAAAGCCGTGCATGGTCACCCAGCGGCTGGCACGTACGCCCATGGCGCAGATCTTGCGGGCAAAAGGGGTGCCCACGTCGATCCAGACCCCGGTCTCCCCTTCCGAGCGTTCCCCCTTGATGTCGTATTCGGCCAGAGTAAGGATTACCATTTCTTCCAAAAAACGCAGGTATTTATGGATATCTGTAAAGAAATTATCAAGATCCAATATCGGATAGCCTACAATTTGCCCGGGCCCGTGGTAGGTGATGTCCCCGCCCCTGTTTATCTTGTAAAATTGCGCTCCCCTGGCTGCAAGTTGCTTTTCATCAACCAGAAGATTGGTGATATCCCCACTCTTACCCAAAGTATATACATGGGGGTGTTCCACAAACAGGAAATGGTTAGGTGTCTCCAACCGGGATTCCTCCCGCCTGTTTTTTATTTTTAGATCAATGGTTTTCTGAAACAACAGTTCCTGGAAATCCCAGGTTTCCTTGTAGTCCTTCAAGCCCAGATCCTGTACCGCTACCTTTTTATTCATCACTGGCAAAGATACAATCTTCAATTGGGATTGTTAAGGATAACAAGGGCGGCTATTACCCCGGGAACCCAACCACAAAAGGTTAAAAGAAGTACAATGAGAAAAGATCCACAACCTTTGCCAATAACTGATAAGGGCGGAAAAATAATAGCCAGCAAGACTCTCCAAAAGCTCATAGTCCAGGTTTAATAATTGACCCCGCCCATTTACGTGACAGGTATAACTATTGGACGTAAAATCTTGTTTTTTGTTACACCTTTTATTTATTTTTCCTTACACGAAGTATATTCATTTTTTTCTCGTTGACAGATTAGCTCATTGTACCTATATTTGCAGCTTTAACGACCAGTTTATGCAACTTTCTGAACAAGAAATCGTACGAAGAGAAAAACTAAATAAGCTCCGGGAAATGGGGATTAACCCCTATCCAGCTGCTTTGTTTCCTGTAGATGCTACTTCTAAAAGTATCTCTGGTAATTACAAAGAAGGAAAAAAGGTGATAATTGCCGGAAGGTTAATGTCCAGAAGGATACAGGGAAAAGCTTCCTTTGCAGAATTGCAGGATAGTGCGGGTAGGATTCAGGTCTATTTTAACAGGGATGAAATTTGTCCAGGAGAGGATAAAGTGAAATACAATGACGTCTATAAAAAACTGCTGGACATTGGTGATATAATAGGAATTGAAGGAGAGCTCTTTACCACTCAGGTTGGTGAGAAAACGGTAATGGTAAAAGATTTTACGATTTTAAGTAAAGCCTTAAGACCTTTGCCCCTTCCCAAAAAAGATTTAGAAGGCAATGTACATGATGAGTTTAACGATCCTGAACAGCGCTATCGACAGAGGTATGTAGATCTTGCGGTTAATCCGGCCGTTAG
>JAHEBI010000200.1 GCA_024642325.1 Eudoraea sp.
AGAATTAGTCACAGATATGAATCTCGGATCTGAGGTGCAAAGACTTTTTAAATCTGATGACGGCAATTTAATAGTTAGCTACGCGGACTTCCATACGCATATTAGCAGTGCAACCATGGCTATAACCAAAACCGTTCGCTATGATAATGGTAAAGAACCAGGATTCGGAGGTTCTGAATCTCCTTTTTATGATGACAAAGGCAATCTTTATTATGCAATGCCCACGAATCTTTCGGGAACTGCATATCCAAATATTCCGGCTGTATATGATTTTGAAACCAACACAGCCTTCCTTTATTACTATGAGAATTTTTTATCTGAACAGGAACAGTTATTTGAATTCGAAATAGGTAATACCAGTATGGTTTCATATGATACCAAAAATGATCTAATCATAATTGGATATGAGAAATCCGGAGACCCCGGTAGAGGAGGGTTGTTGCGTGTCAGACCTATTCCCAATCCTGCGTTTATAGATAACATTGATCTGAATGGAGTCCCATTTCAGATGTTTACAGAATAGTATCCTTTGGGATTAATATTGAATACTTATATAAGCTTCCTTTGCTTTTTGACTTAGGCGTTAAAATATTTGCTATTCCAAATGGCGGGATTGAAATTCTTGCCCATTGCGAAACCGTAAAAAATTACGACTGCAGCTATTGATTTGAACATAAAAAAGAATATAATCAGGAATTCCATCTGTGAATTGGTTTTTGAAAACAGACCATTTGGAACCAGGAGTGTAGTCAGAAAACTGATAAGAAGCACAAGAATTGAAAGATTGACAATATTCTTAAATGGCCAAACCAGGATTCGTCGCAAAGGATGCAAGTCATTACCCCATTTATGTATTAAATAAAAATATCCGTTTCCCAGAGGCGCAAACAACAATGGATCATCTTTATCCGCTAATTTAAAAAGCTTTGAAGGGGCGATTATTTTATAACCACCAATTTCATTATGATGTTTTTGTTCCAGTTCTTTTATTTTATCTATAGCCTTCGCAGGGATTGGTCCTTTAAAATATTTAGAGTCCAGAAAACGAAGTCGGTAGTTGATGCAAATTTCCTTTATTTGTTCAATATGAAAAATCTTATCGGTATCCAATAGATCCAAAACGAAATTATTTTCCAGGGTTTTAGTATTCCCGGATAATGTTTTTTGGGTTTTTTGTTGGTTTCCTGAGGATTTCTGTAACAACTTATAGACCCCATTAATCAACTCTTCTTCAGATATCCGAAGTTTACTTTTATGTAGTTGCTCCTCAATATTGGTATTTTTAAACAGCATGAAATTCTTTTTTAAGCAATTAAATCAAAAGTAAGGAATTGATTTTATCAAATCCATCGACCGCAAAGGACAATGATTGTTAATATTATGTTAAATATATTTAAATGCACCTTTGCCCATACCGTTTTCTCAACCTTAATTGTATCTTGTCGCATTTCCTTTACCTTTCATCGATTATTTAAAAAGACACTAATGAAATTCCTGGCAACACCCCTAAGCCTGCTTGCTTTACTGACCTCATTTATTAGCTCGTCACAAACTTCTTTAGTTTCCGTAAACAACGATCTTTTTAAGAATACAATAATTCTAAGTACAGAGGAATCTCAGACTCACAAAATGCTTCTTACAGCTGTAAAGGCAGCTGGTATGGAGAAAATATTAGCTGGTGATGGGCCATTCACAGTTTTTGCTCCTACGGACATTGCTTTTGAGAAAATACCGGCGGATAAAATAGCCACACTATTGAGGCCTGAAAATAAAAGGGCCTTGCGATCTTTTGTGACATATCATATTGTTGCAGGAAATCTGACAGCCGCCAAAATATTAATGGCAATGAGCAACGGAAAAGGCACGGCTATTTTTACAACAGTTCAGGGTAGTGAATTAATGGCTACGTTGGACGGCCTGGATATTGTCCTGACAGATTGTTTTGGAAATTCAGCCAGGATAACTAAGGCAGATGCCAATCAGAGTAATGGAGTGATCCATGTAATTGACAGTGTAATTTTACCAAATCAGCTGTAACCTAACGCAGCTCGGCTCCCAGTTCTTTTTCAAAGCTCTGCTGAAGTTTTTGCATAATCTTGTCGATCTGCTTATCGGTTAAGGTTTTACTGTCGTCTTGTATCGTGAAACCTACAGCATATGACTTTTTTTCGGGAGGAAGATTCACCCCCGTGTATACGTCAAAAAGGGTGATATTCTTCAGTAGATTTCTTTCCGTATTGTAGGCAATAGTTTTGATTTCGTCAAATGATATACCCGAGTCCAATAACAGGGCTAAATCTCTTTTCACCTCAGGGTATCTTGGAATTTTCTCAAAAATTATCTTGTTGGAGCGGACAATATCCGATAGGGCACCCCATTTAAAATCGGCGTAAAAAACTTCTTGTTTAATGTCAAACGCCTTTAAAATAGCCTTTTGGACTATTCCAAAAGTAACCAGCCCGGTATTCCCTTTTTTAAGGCTTAAACCTTCAAGGAAGATACTGTTGTCTGGAGAAATAGATTCGGTAATGGTATTCAATATTCCCAGTCGTTCCAAAACCAGATCAACAGCCGCTTTTAGAAAATAAAAGTCAGTAGGCTTAGAAGGAGAGATCCAACTGTTTTCATTTCGGGTTCCTGTTACGATCAGGGATAAATGTTTTCGTTCTTCGTAATCAGAGGATTCGTAATGATACGTTTTCCCGAATTCAAAAAAATTAAGGTTTGGTTTTTTTCGGTTTATATTGTAGGCCACGGTATCCAATGCAGAAAATAGCATAGTTTGTCTCAAAACAGACAAATCTGCACTTAATGGATTTAATATGGTGACCTCTGATTCTTTGGAAGCTTCACCCAGGAATTTGTTGTACTTAGGGCTGCTGAGGCTATTGTTCAGAATTTCATAAAATCCTCTTGAAGCCAGCATGTCGCCAATTATTTTTTGGAGTTTATGATCTTCAAATTTTGAACTGGTAGCAATAGAAGCATTAAGTTTTTCTTTAAAATCTATATTGTTATAACCATAAACTCTCAAAACTTCTTCAATAACATCGACCTCCCTTTGTACATCTACCCTGTAAAATGGAATGAGAAGGCCTAATCCTGATTCAGTGGAACTCTTTACCTGGATATCCAAAGAAGTCAAAATGGACTTAATTGTATCTCCGGGAATATTTTGGCCTATTAAGGCGTTAATTCTATCGAAGGAAAGGAATACCTGATAATCATCTTTTTTTCGAGGGTAAAGATCTACGATATCTGAACTAATATCTCCACCGGTAATTTCACTTATCAACAAAGCGGCCCTTCTAAGACAATATTCAGTATTATTTATATCCACACCCCTTTCAAAGCGAAAAGACGCATCTGTATTTAATGCATGTCTTTTAGCGGTTTTCCTTATTGATACGGGATCAAAATAGGCACTTTCCAGAAATATTGATTTGGTCTTTTCCGTTACTCCTGTATTAATCCCGCCGAAAACACCTGCAATGCACATGGGTTTCTCGTCATCACATATCATTAAGTCCTCTTCATCCAATATGCGTTCTTCCCCGTCCAGGGTCATAAACTTAGTGCCTGATGGCATCGTTTTTACTACAATTTTATTTCCATGAATTCTGTCAGCATCAAAGGCATGCAGTGGCTGTCCCAATTCATGAAGTACATAATTAGTGGCATCTACTACATTATTAATTGGGTTGAGACCTATAGCCCGTAACCTATTTTTCAACCAGTCTGGTGAAGGCTGAACAATCAGATTGCTAATGGTAACACCACAATACCTAGGTGCAAGATTAGTGTCTTCAACGGAAACGCTTATTTTTAATGATCTGTTTTCAATATTAAAATTACTCACAGAGGGAGTGATAAGTTCTGTGTGGATATCTCTCTGTTTAAGCCCTGCTTTTAAGTCTCTGGCTACCCCATGATGGGACATAGCATCTGCCCTGTTAGGTGTCAATCCAATTTCAAAAATTTCATCCTTATATATTTCAAATACTTTCGAACAAGGGGTGCCCGGTGTGAGAGCCTCGCTCAAAACCAATATTCCGTCATGGCTTTCACCCAAACCTAACTCATCTTCTGCACAAATCATTCCATGACTCTCAACTCCGCGAATCTTTCCTTTCTTAATCAACAGGGTCTTCCCATCGTTAGCATATAGAGTAGTGCCTATTGTAGCCACAGGAACCATTTGTCCTTTGGCAACATTTGGTGCCCCACAAACTATCTGAACTGGTTCTTTTGAACCAATATCAACCATCGTGAGCTTTAATCTATCAGCATTGGGGTGTTTGTCACAGCTTAGGACTTGTCCTACTACTACGCCATCTAATGATCCTGGAATAGATTCAAATTGGGAAATGCCTTCTACTTCAAGTCCTAAATTGGTTAGAAGCTCCCCTGTTTTTTCTGCTTCCCAATTGAGTTTAAGAAACTGTTTTAACCAGTTATAGGAAATTTTCATTGGCTAGTTTTAGCCTTCAAAGATAAAACAAAGGTCTTATACATTCAATATCCAAAGAGCCGAAAAGCTTTATTTTTTAGAACAGGATTTTAATTGTTATTTCGCAGCTGATAAAACAAGTAATTTGATGCGAGGATTTTATTGTTTATTTCTGCTATTTTGGGCTTTGGTTTCCTGTAGCAGCAAGGAAAAAGGGGCACTAAAAGAAGGATTGTGGTTAGCTCAAATGGAAGTCATGGACAAAGAGATTCTTCCTTTTAACTTTAAATTGAACAAAAATGAATCCCGTTACGTCATGGAAATATATAATGCAGGTGAGACTGTTGCGGTTGATAAAATTGAATTCCGAAATGACAGCATAAAAATCCAAATGCCTGTATTTGAAGGCTATATCTCGGGAACTTTTACTGATTCGATTATAAAAGGGGAATTTATCAAGGAAAGCCTGGATAGAATTGTACCGTTTTATGCTGTATTTGGGGATAGTACCAGATTTCGTGCTACGACAAATTCAAAGGTAAATGTTTCGGGGATATGGGAAGCCAAATTCAGCCCGGATACTGAAGACGAATATATGGCTAAGGGGATTTTCACACAGGAAGGCAATAAGGTCAGTGGTACTTTTAGGACAACAACCGGTGACTATAGATACCTGGAAGGGTTAGTAAACGGAGACAACCTGAAACTCTCTGCTTTTGATGGCTCACACGTCTTTTTATTTACAGCGAAAGCTACTAATAGTAGTTTGAGTGGTACTTTTTATTCTGGAAACCACTTTAAGGAACCATTTATCGCTATAAGGAATGAAGGTTTTGAATTGGCGGATGAAGAATCTTTAACGTTTTTGAATGAAGGATATGAAAAATTACAGTTTTCGTTTCCAAATACAGAAGGCACAATAGTTTCATT
>JAHEBI010000201.1 GCA_024642325.1 Eudoraea sp.
CGGCATTAATTGCTTCCGCTTCATCTTTTATACGGTACAGGTCCATGTGATAGACTGTCTGTCCGGTTTTAGTTTTGTATTGATTTATAATAGAAAAAGTTGGACTCGTTATAACATCAGTTACACCCAACGCTTCGCAAAAAGCATGAATAAAAGTTGTTTTTCCGGCGCCCATTTCTCCATGAAATGCAAACACCTTAGTCGTTTCGGCGTCTGCCAGCAAATTAATTGCAGTTTCACCTATTTGTTCAAGTTTAAAATTTACCTCCATGTTGCAAAGATATTTTCCTTCATTAGTAATTGAGTCACAAGTTCAGGCAATAATTTTGCAATATGGAAAAAGTTGATTGGAAAGTTGAAGGGATGACCTGTACTAATTGTGCATTAACTATTGACCGCTATCTAAAAAAAGAAGGATTAAAGGATGTACATGTGAATTTTATTGGAGGCGAAGTCAGCTTTGAGACGGATGGTATAAAATCAAAAGAAGAACTTACAAAAGGTATCGCCGATCTAGGTTACAAAGTAGTGAAAGAGGATGGTCCTGAGAGTATTCATCATACATCTTTCAACATCCAAAATCTCTTTAAGAATCATTTACAACGCTTCTTGTTCTGTCTGCCATTTACGGCTGTTTTAATGCTGCACATGTTGCCCTGGCATATCCCTTTTTTAATGAATCCCTGGATACAACTTGCAATCTGTATTCCTGTTTTCATTTTAGGGATGAGCTATTTTGGAGTCAGTGCAATTAAAAGTCTGCGAAGGGGAATTCCTAACATGAATGTACTGATCGCTATTGGTTCACTGGCTGCATTTATATATAGCCTGATCGGTACGCTTGGAAACCTGGGTATGGATTATATTTTTTACGAAACAACTGCTACAATCATCACCCTTGTTTTTTTAGGCGAGTGGGTGGAGCATAGATCTGTTGCTACCACACAAAAGGAATTGAGTAAACTGGCTGCCACTCAAAAAGTGATGGCGAATATGATAGCTTTTGATGAAAATCACAAGGAATTGATATTTACTATCGAGAATACAAAACTTCATGTGGGAGACCTTCTGCTAATTAAGACCGGTGAACAGGTACCTATAGATTGTAAGATTCTTTGGGGTGAGGTTAATGTGAATGAAGCATTGTTAACAGGCGAAAGTAAACCTATCCAAAAAATAAAAAAGGATGCGCTTATCGGTGGCAGCATGGTAACAGATGGCACGGTCAAAGCCCAGGTAACCGCTGTAGGTAAGGACACTGTCCTTAGTAATATTTTGTCGATGGTAAAACAAGCACAAAGCGAAAAGCCACCAATACAGCAAATGGCCGATAAGATAAGTGCTGTTTTTGTACCGGTTGTTTTAGGAATTGCAGCACTTACATTTTTAATTAATTTTTTTGCATTCAATGTCGGCGGTACCGATTCCTTAATGCGAAGTATTGCCGTATTGGTGATCAGTTGTCCCTGTGCGATGGGGCTGGCAACTCCTGCCGCTATAGCTGTGGGGTTGGGACGTGCAGCAAAAAATGGGATCCTCTTTCGCAATGCAAAAAGCCTGGAGTTATTCAAAAATATTAACACTGTTGTTTTTGATAAAACCGGCACTTTAACCAAAGGAAATTTTATAGTGACCGGTTTTAAATCTATGGCCCTTTCGGAAGAACAATTTAAACGGCTGATCTTTTCAATGGAAAAATATTCGAATCATCCTATTGCAAAAACAATAACAGATGGCTGGAAGGTCAATAATCCAATTCATTGGAAAAAAATTGAAGAAATAAAGGGACTTGGGATGAGTGCCGAAGACGCAGAAGGAAATAAGTATTTGTTAGGTTCCTTTAAAATTGCTGATTCGCATACCGATGATCATTCACATACTGCATATCTTTTACAGAATGATAAATTAATTGGTTGGTTTGATATGGAAGACGAAATTAGAGTGGAAGCCAGGCAAGTGATCGATTACCTGCATTCAAAAAATATACAAACCATTTTGTTAAGTGGAGATAGTTTGCAAAGATCAAAGCAAATAGCTGATACGTTAGGAATAGATAAGGTATTTGCTGAAAAGACGCCGGAAGAAAAATTGCTGATTGTTGAAAAATTAAATACTGAAAACCCCGTGGCAATGGTTGGTGATGGCGTGAATGATGCGCCGGCGCTGGCTAAAGCAACTATTGGTATTTCTATGAGTGATGCTACACAACTAGCCGTACAAAGTGCCCAGGTTGTATTAATGAACAAAGGCATCCAACATTTACCATTAGCATTAGGGCTGGGTAAACACACTTTCATTACTATTAAAGCAAATCTTTTCTGGGCATTTATCTATAATGTTGTTGCTATCCCAATAGCAGCTGTTGGATTACTACAACCGGGTTTTGCCGCACTGGCAATGGGTTTCAGCGATGTGGTACTGGCTATAAATTCCGTGTGGCTGAAATTTAAAAAAGTTGTTTAAAAACTAAAATATCCAGTCTTCAAATCTAAGGCTGAAGCCATCGGTTGTTTCTCGGGCAGGCTGATGTATGGATAGGAATTTACCAGCAAAGGCATTTGGATTTTTAACATTTCAGAGTAATAATAAAACCCTCCCAAAGCACCTCCAATACCTGCACCAATGAGTGCATTTTTTGCCTGGGCTCCCTTCATTTTATTTACCTTACTAACATAGTCAGAAATGATAAATCTGTTTCCTGATCTTTCAATGGCAATTAATGCCCCATCATAATATTTCGAAATTATTCCCTGTTCGCAGATTCCCCATACGTTCAATTTTTCTTTAGCTGCATTTATAATTGTTGCCTTACCTTTTTCATCTACTATAGTTTTATAATCAACTACCGACGGATTATTATTCAGAAATTCTTCAAAATTTCTATACGCACCATCTTTAAATACGTTATCAGTAAATATCGGAATATCAAATCTCTTGTTCGAACCAACAATAATTTGTTGAATAGTTAGTTCTTCCATTTTTTCCTGTTGAGGAATTTCTGCTTTTTGAACAGATTGTTTCAATAAGAATTTCAGAGCTTTTTCAATCATTTCGGCATGTCCACCAGAAACATCAGTACCTAATGCGGCAACAAAAACGGTATCAATCGTATACAATTTCTTATACTGTTCTCCATTGTTCGAAATATAAGTATCAGCATCAATACGGGTATAAGCAAACAGTTCAGTTGATTGACGGTCTCCAACCCGCAATTCTTTAATTACCAACAAAATTTTTGACCCATTTTTTTTAAAATCTCTTTTGTACATTTTATAAATGTGATCCTGCAAAAAAGCGGTAAACGGTTTATCAGGAGTTAAAGATATTACCCCTCCCATCATACCTTTAGTGGAATAGCCAAGTCTTATACTATCGCATACAACAGAAATGACCTGGATATCTGAAATAGGAACTGTTGTTTCCAGTTTGTCAACATTGGGAAATTTTAACATCTTAACGATTTGGAATCTTTCTTCATTTTTCTTTTTCTTTTTATCAGCCTGAGCGTTAATAAATGAATAACAAAACAGGATAACAGATAGCATGACTAATTTCATGGCAATGTATTTAAGAATTAAAAAGTGCGGGTTTTGAAAAAATATATTGAATTTATTAAAATAATTTAAAAGAGTTTAATTTCAAGTAATAAAAAAAAGGGTTGACCATTCGGGAAATTTTAAAAGAATATTGGGGCTTCGTTGCCTTCAGGCCTTTGCAGGAAGATATCATTAAAACTGTATTGGAAGGCAAAGACAGTCTGGCAATTTTGCCTACCGGAGGAGGTAAATCAGTTTGTTTCCAGGTGCCTGCAATGGCAAAAGATGGTATTTGCCTGGTGGTGAGCCCGTTGATTGCTTTGATGAAAGACCAGGTGGAAGCCTTGAAACAAAAAGGTATTCCCGCCCTGGCTATTTATTCAGGCATGAGCTTTCTGGAAATAAAAAAAACTTTGCAAAACGCAGCATATGGCAATTACAAATTCCTGTATGTTTCTCCCGAAAGGTTAGAAACAAATTTATTCCTTGAATTTTTACCTACCCTGAACGTAAACCTGCTTGCAGTTGATGAAGCCCATTGTATTTCGCAGTGGGGATACGATTTCAGGCCACCGTATTTAAGGATTGCCACGCTTAGAGAATATTTACCTGCTGTACCCGTTTTGGCACTTACTGCGTCGGCAACTAAAATTGTTCAGGATGATATATGCAACAAACTTTTGTTTGATTCCACTCATAAACGCTTTCAGCAATCATTTGAAAGAAGGAATCTTTCTTACAGTGTTTTTAATGTTGCATCTAAACAAAACAAATTACTGGAGATACTCAAAAATGTGCAGGGAACGGCCATTGTTTATTGCAAAAGCCGGAAACATACAAAAGAGATTGCTGACCTGTTGAGGCTGAACAAAATTAATGCAGATTTTTATCATGCAGGATTGAGTAATGAAGAAAGAAATAAAAAACAGGAAAGCTGGTTGCAAAATAAAACACGTGTAATTGCCTGTACCAATGCCTTCGGCATGGGCATAGATAAACCAGATGTGCGGGTTGTTGTACATTATGATGTTCCCGATTGCCTTGAAAATTACTACCAGGAAGCTGGCCGTGCTGGTAGAGATGGTAAACGGGCCTACGCCGTATTGTTGTATAACATTAAAGAACTTGAAAACCTTCAGGAATTGTCTACTATCCGTTTCCCTTCTGAAACAGAAATAAAAAACGTGTACACATCTGTTATGAATCATTTACAGGTACCTGCAGGCGGTGGCGAAGGGATCAGTTATGATTTTGATCTGGCAACTTTTGCAACATCATTTAAACTAAATATACTTACAGCAACTTATGCAATTAAAGCATTGGAACAGGAAGATGTACTAAGTTTTAATGAAGTGTTTTTTAAACCATCCACTGTTGTATTTACAACGAACAGGGAAGAGCTCATTGATTTTGAAAACCAAAATCCGGATATTGAACCTTTACTTAAAGGACTGTTGAGATCCTATGAAGGTATTTTCGATTTTCCGGCAACCATTTATGAAACCAAACTTGCCAGGTTCATTCAAACAGATTTTGATATATTAAAAAAGAATTTGAAAAAATTAGATGAATTTGGGATAATCAGTTATGCAGCTCAAAAAGACAAACCGCAGATCACCTTGTTACAAAACCGAATGTATAATGACGACTACAAGTTAAATATGGCAGATTACATAAAACGAAAGGAAAGTTTTGAGGATCGAATAAAGGCTATGATTGAATACGTTAAAAAAACCTCTGGATGCAGAAGTGTTCACATTGCCAGATATTTCAGTGACATAAGAATAAATGCCTGTGCCATTTGTGATAACTGCATCAATGAAAAA
>JAHEBI010000202.1 GCA_024642325.1 Eudoraea sp.
GGCTTACCTGCTTTTGATGTATTAGCCTTCGGGGCTGATGAGCTAATTGATTTATTGAAGGCGAAAATTAAATAATGGACATTAGATCACTTGTTGTTTTTCCTTTACTCAAGGTACATAATTTAATGGTTGAGCCCAAACGGGTAAAAGCGGTTTATACGATTGTAAAAAATGACGGGAGTGAAGAGAAAAATGAGCTGATCTATTCCTACGACAACACCTATTTTGACCGAAAAAACCCGGATGATGTCAACCTGGCATCACTTATGGTGGTCCAGGTAGCTTTAAATTATGGGCTTTTTTTTGAGTGCATCGAGTTTGATGGTCTTTTTGATCAGGCCGATGAACGATTTCTCCTCGATATGCTGGAAAACACCTCAAGGGAGATTTTAGTCAACAAATTCCTGACCAAAAATGAATTTTTAAAACCACCATTTGATACAATTACAGCTGAAAAAATGGATCATTATACAGCTGCGAAATTAAATTTCACGAATACGCAATTTTATCATCTGGAACTCAAAAAGCGCAAGTCGGAAACAGACAAATCACAATACGCGATTTTGAGTAGCGGAGGTAAAGATAGTTTGCTGACGTATGGGTTAATCAAAGAAATTGGAGAACCACACCCGGTCTTTATCAATGAATCCGGACGGCATTGGTTTACAGCTGTCAATTCCTTTAAATACTTTCAAAAAACGGAACCCAATACGGTCAAACCCTGGTGCAACAGTGATCGCATCTTTAATTGGATGGTGCGACAAATGCCTTTTATTAAAGAAAACTTTAAGAATATCAGGGCTGACATCTATCCTGTTAGATTATGGACAGTGGCTGTATTTCTTTTCGGGGTATTGCCTGTTGCACGTAAGCGAAATATTGGAAATATTCTGATAGGGAATGAATATGATACTACTTTAAGAGGGAACCACAACGGGATAACACATTATAAGGGCCTATATGACCAGAGCGCTTATTTTGATAATGCCCTGAGCCGATACTATCATAAAAAAGGGTGGAATATTTATCAATATTCTATTTTGCGAAGCCTGGGGGAACTCCTGATATTAAAGGTGCTGGTAAAACGATATCCCGAACTGCAAAAACAGCAGGTGTCCTGTCATGCCGCACACGAGCAAGATGGACGAATGCTGCCCTGTGGCAATTGCGAAAAATGCAGGCGAATTGTAGGTATGTTAAAGGCATTGGATGAGGATCCAAAAAGGTGTGGCTATTCAGATGAACAAATAGATAAAGGACTGGATGCCCTCACAAAACAGAGTATTAAACAGCTTGGGTCCGATGCGGCACAACTATTCCATATATTGCTGAATAAGAAACTCATCGATGAGAACGAACATACCCTTAAACTGGCAAAGGAACACCCTGAAATTGTACAACTCCGCTTTGACAGGGAACGAAGTAATTTGGAAGATATACCCAAATACATCAGAGAACCTCTGTTCCGTATTTTCACACAATATTCGGAGGGAGCTGTACAGTTAAAAGATCGAAAATGGCATACCTTCGTATTTGATGAGGAACAACTTAATATTCCTTATTTTTTAATCAAAGAAAATGAAAACAACAACTAAAAAATCAGGTTTCCTTTGGGAGCAAATGACCTGGCCGGAAATAGAAGCATACCTTAAAACGGTAGATACCGCCATTCTGCCATGCGGGGCTGTAGAGCAGCACGGACCTCACCTGCCGGTGGATGTGGATTATTATGATGCCAAATACCTGGCTTATAAGGTGGCTGAAGGCTGTGAAGACCCAAAGCCATTAGTGTTGCCTACAATTCCTTTCGGGGTGTCATTTCACCACGATGATTTTAAAGGCACGCTTAGTGTTACAAATGATGCGCTTTCTAAATTTGTGTATGATCTGGGAATGAGCCTTGCCAAGAATGGGATAAAAAAGCTGATAATTCTCAATGGGCATGGAGATAATGCGCCTACGCTGAGCTATGCGGCGCAGATGATCACAAGGGATACAAATATTTTTGTTTGTGTAGACACCGGGGAGACCAGTGATGCACTTCTGTATAAATTAATTGATACCCCTAATGATATTCATGCCGGTGAAATTGAAACCAGTACCACCCTTGCACTTCGTCCGGAATTGGTTCAAATGGACAAGGCTGTTAATGAGACAATGATGTTTGACAATAAATACCTGGACTATGACAGCGAATCCAGTGTCAACTGGTATGTACATACCCATAAAATATCAGAAAGCGGAATTATGGGAGATGCCACCAAGGCTACTGCCGAAAAAGGTAAAAAAATGTGGGACCTGATGATTTTGCATATGATTCGGTTTGTTGATTCCATTAAAAATGCCCCTTTAAAAGATTTATATCAAAAGCGGTATTAATGAAAATTACAAAAATATCTTATGAGCGGCTTCATTTAAAACTTGAGGAACCCTATACCATTGCTTATGAGACCATAGAAGAAACAACGAACTTCATTCTAAAGCTGGAAACAGAAGGTAAATGGACAGCTTATGGTTGTTCAGCTCCCGATATTACTGTTACAGGGGAAAGCCCTGAGCAGGTTGAGGAAGCCATTAAAGATATTATAATCCCATATTTAAAAGGTAAAAATCCATTTACCTATGCCAGGATTTTAGCGGAATTAAAAGAGTTGTTAGGGAGTAAATCCTCCGCTCTCGCCATGGTGGATATTGCCTTGCACGACCTTATAGCCAAGAAGGCAGAAGTGCCATTGTATCAATTTCTTGGTGGATATCGCAATTGTATTGCAACGAGCATAACTATTGGAATCTTGCCTTTGGATGAAACCCTCCAGCGTGCCTCTGATTTTGTAAAACAGGGTTTTTCTATTCTTAAAATCAAAGGAGGGCATAATTTACAGGAGGATATTGAAAAAATGATCCGGGTGCATGAAAAATATCCAAAACTGGTACTTAGGTTTGATGGAAATCAGGGCTATAATGTTGCAGAATCAGTAGCCTTTGTAGAAGCGACTAAAAAAATCGGAATCCAGATATTTGAGCAACCCACAAAAGTGGAACTGGAAAAGAAATTGGGCAAGGTAACAGATCAGGTTCATATTCCTGTAATGGCCGATGAGAGTATAAAAACACTGGCCGATGCTTTTCGATTGGCTCAAAATGAGCGCATTGATATGGTTAACATCAAATTGATGAAGGTGGGCGGTATTTCGGTGGCAAAGCACATTAATTCCGTGGCAAAATCTGCCAACCTGGAAGTCATGGTTGGATGTATAGATGAATGTAGTTTAGGAATCTCTGCAGGACTACATTTTGCCTTATCACGGCCCAACATCCATTATGCAGATCTTGACGGGCATTTAGACATGGAAAACGACCCGTTTCTGGGCCTTTTCAATCTGGAAAAGGGCATACTCTATCCCACGGAAAATCCAGGTTTGGGATTGATAGACTGGTAAAAAAAGCCCTCACGTTCAATGAAGGATTTTTGAAGCACTTAGCTCAAGTGGAACTATGGCCGGCTGCTGAAGACAAAGTATTTAGCTTTTTTATAACTATCCGGTTCAATTTGCAGATCTATATTTCAACCACAAGTTTTCCTTTGGCCATATTACTTTCCATGTATGTATGGGCTTCAACGATTTGGTCGAAACGGAATACCTTGTCAATATTAAGGCTAATCTTCCCATCCGCAATGGCATCGATAAAGTCCTGAAGCATGCCCTTCTTTAAATTGGCAGCTTCTCCCATATATACCGTTAGTTTACCCAAAGAAGGGATATCACCCATTGGGGTGAATTCCCTGAGCGTCCATTCGCCACCCAGTATTCCTGTCATACAAACCATGCCTCCCGTTTTTATGCATCTTAAAGAATCCTTTAATGTTTTTATACCAATTAATTCCAATACTTTGTTTACTCCTTCAGGGAATAATTCTTTAAGATCCTGTGAAACAGTTCCATTATCGATTAGGACGTGGTCTGCTCCATTTGCTGTTAAAAATTCCTTCTTAGCCTTATTTCTGGTTGTTGATATTACGGTAAGTCCTAAATGTTTTGCCAACTGGCAGGAAAGCATTCCAATGGAAGATGTTCCACCTCTGATAAGTAATGTTTCTCCCTCTCTGACCTCAAGTGCCTGTGTTAAAGAGCCCGAAACAGTTTGAAACATTTCGGGAATAGAGCCAAGGGTACTCCAGGGTAAATTACTCTCAAAAGGGAATACAATTTGCAAGGGCACCAGAGTATACTCCGCATAGCCTCCGTCAAAATCCCTTCCCATACCGCCCATAATAGCAGCGACCTTCTGCCCTTTTGTATAAGTGCCGGATAAGTCTTCTTCAACGGTTCCCACACATTCTATTCCCTGTATTCTGGGAAATACAACATTTGGGGAATGGCCCTGGCGGGTAAACAATTCAGACCTGTTTAATCCAAAAGCTTTTATTCTAATTAATACCCACCCCTCTTTTATCTCCGGGATAGCTCTTTCCTGTATTTCAATTACTTCAGGTGAACCCGATTGTAAAGTTACCGCTGCTTTCATGTATTTCCTTTTATATAAACTTAGGGGCATATATTGATATAAAACAAAATAACGATAAAAATCAATTCATTTTATCTCTACTGTTTGCTTAAATACCGGGATTTTGGCACCAATTATTCCGCGCCATCGGGTTAGAGATAATTTTGTAACATCATCTTTAATATTGTCTGGATTATTCGGATATGGAAAATCTATTTTCTTTGAAAAATCGGTAGATCCGTATGAATAAGTAGTCCCCAAAACCAAATGGCCCCAGTTAAAATTAATACCAAAACCAAAGCCAAGATGAAAATAATCAAAATCAAGGTTAACATCCTTCTCTTCCTCTCCCACTATATCAAATATATTGGCATTATTTTTAGCAGCTGAAAAATCTGTTGAAAAACTACCAAAAAGCTTATATTTCTCAGTAATATATACTTCAGTGCCCACTCCGTAATTTATTACCGAACGTAATTTCGAGCTTAAATCAAAAGATTTAATCTCATCTATACCATCTTCAAATACAGGAAGCGTAAAACGTTCATATTCATCAACCTTAGCATGCCAGTCGACTTTTAAATGCAACATACTTTTCCCAATTGGAACACCAGATCCAATGGCGATTCCTAATGGCACTTTTCTGGATGAACCAATTTTTTGCAAATCCACAAATTTAAAAATATCTTGCTCATTATTAATTCCTGCCAAAGTCTCCTGATATTTAAATTTTCCGTTACCCTTAATTTCCCAATAGGGCAAATCGATATTCAACCCCAAACTAATTTTAGATAACTTCCAGGCAAAACCCACTTTCCAAAACATTCCGTAAGATTCCTGGTTAAT
>JAHEBI010000203.1 GCA_024642325.1 Eudoraea sp.
TGTAGTATTCTTAGTTATAAAAAAAGCAAATCTATCCTGAAAGTCTTTTTTTCCTAAACACTTTTGTGAAAATAAAGGGAATCATCACTTTGGCAACAAAACCATCAAAACTTCTTATTAAATTAAAGGGATAGAAATAAGTCTTAAGATCCTGAATACTATGCTTCGCATACTCCTTATTGATCTCTCTTTCCAGAGCAAGAATTTTTAACTCCTTATCAATTTGCTTAAATGAATGGTATTTTCTGTTCATGGTTCTTCAAAAAAGTATTTGGAAAACATTTCCAGTAATGGCTTATTTAACCTGTCCCGAAAAATATAACCCAGTATTCCGAGAATGAGATAAAACAACCCCACTATTGCGAATCCATAAATGGAATTATCCAGTGCATAACCCAGAGCAATAGAAACCGCCGCGCTCAAAAATAATAAGGCCAAAATAGCTAGTGTACCAACCAGTAAAACCTTAGCCAAATGAGTTACCAAAACCATGGATATCTTAAAACTCTTGAGCTTGGCGTATTCTATGCTATGCTCTAAATAAGAACTAACATTTTCATCTAATTCAGCAATATTTTCCCTTAATCCTTCAAAAGCCATAAGAGTCTACTTCTGTAATTGTGCATTTTTCTTCCTGATCTCTTCAAGTTTGCGCTCTAACTGAACAATAATTTCATCTGCCTTATAACTCATTGTAGAAATAGTATCCTCTAATTTTTGTTCAAAAACTTCTTTTCGTTCATCCGCTACTTTCATAAGTTCTTCTTTGGCATGCGAAAGTCGTTCTGTAAGATCGTGTGTGGTATCAATTGCCTTATTTTTGATTTTTTTTCTGGTTTTTACACCTTCATCGGGAGCGTATAAGATTCCTATACCAGCTCCTATTGCTGCACCTGTTAAAAGAGCTAACAAAACATTACTACTGTTGTCTGACATGATAATAATTTTTACGGGTTAATATGCGGTGAAGTTAGCGCATAGACTTTCCATACGGAATGATCTTAATCATTTCGCGAAAAAATTATAACAATTTTTGTTTCTAGGAGGTTTTCAGGAGTTGAAAGGATTGCTTTGCAATTTCCAATTCCTCATTTGTTGGGATAACCATTATTTTCACCCTTGAAGAGTTCCTCTGTATTTCCCGGATTTCGGAAGACTTTTGAGCATTTTTCCCGGTATCCAGCTCAATTCCAAGAAAATCCATATCAGAACAAACCAGTTTTCTGAGATAATCGGAATTTTCGCCAATACCTGCGGTAAATATCAAGGCATCCAGTCCATTCATGGCCGCACTGTAGGCCCCAATGTATTTTTTAATCCGATAGGCATTCATTTCCAAAGCCAGCTGACATTGAACATTACCTTCGTCAGCTTTTGCCTGAATTTCACGCAAATCACTATATCCGGTAAGGCCCAACATCCCACTTTTCTTATTGAGTAACTCATTTACTTCCCTCAAGCTGTAGCCCAGAGATTCTACCAGGTAAAAAATCATGGAATGATCGATATCCCCACTTCTTGAACCCATGATAAGTCCATTTGAAGGCGCAAAACCTAAACTATGATCCACACTTTTTCCATTCCGGACAGCAGTAATACTACAGCCATTACCTAAATGAATGCTAATAATCTTTGCCGTTTTTTTGCCTAAAATATTTATGGCCTTTTCCGATACATATTTATGA
This sequence comes from Eudoraea sp., assembly GCA_024642325.1. Taxonomy (GTDB): domain Bacteria; phylum Bacteroidota; class Bacteroidia; order Flavobacteriales; family Flavobacteriaceae; genus Eudoraea. The sequence goes on from JAHEBI010000203.1 coordinate 1,686, forward strand.
CTGGTACCGTGAAACCCATAAAGCTGTATTCCGTGATCAGTATAAAATTCATTTGGTATGGCATACTTGCGAGCCTTTAAGGGAATAGTTTGATGAAAGGCAGTATCAAAGACTGCTACCTGTATAGCATCAGGAAATAATTCTTCGGCTATCAAAATCCCTTCCAGATTATGTGGATTATGCAATGGTGCCAACTGACTTAAATCTCTGATCTTATCCTTTACTTCCTGATTAATAATTGTAGTTTCGGAAAAAGCAGTACCACCATGGACTACACGATGCCCAACCGCATCTATTTCATTAACGCCGGCGATGGCTCCTTTAACCGGATCCAGCAGTAATTCAATTACCCGCTCCAGTCCTTTTTTATGTGATGAAAACTGAAGTATTTCACTGGTTTCATAATCGGCTTTTGTATACTTTAAATTTCCATTTTCCAAGCCTATCCGATCTACCATTCCAGAACACAATACACCCTCTGCAGGCATATGCATTAACTGAAACTTAATAGATGAACTCCCCGTATTAATAATTAAAATATTCATTGTAAAGGGTTAAATTATACCGTTTGTGCCTGGATGGCTGTTATAATTACGGTATTAAATATATCATTTACGGTACTTCCCCTGCTCAGGTCATTTACAGGTTTATTTAGTCCCTGGATTATAGGTCCTATTGCCAGGGCTCCGGTTTCTCGCTGCACTGCCTTATAGGTATTATTGCCTGTATTAAGGTCCGGAAAAATAAAAACGCTTGCCTGTCCGGCTACTTCTGAGTCAGGCATTTTAGTTTTACCTACATTTTTATCTACCGCGGCATCATATTGAATGGGGCCTTCCACTTTAAGATATGGAGCTCTTTTTCGAACAATCTCGGTAGCCTCGCGCACTCTTTCTACATCCTCCCCCGAACCTGAAGTTCCGGACGAATATGAAAGCATGGCAATTTTAGGATCTATTCCGAATGCCAGGCTCGTGGCCGCAGAAGTAATAGCTATTTCAGCTAACTGTTCTGCATTCGGATTTGGATTTATCGCACAATCACCATAAACTGAAACCCGATCTTCCAAACACATAAAAAACACAGAGGAAACTATAGACACATTGGGTTTTGTTTTAATTAACTGCAAAGCGGGTCGAATTGTATGTTGAGTCGTATTAACAGCCCCTGAAACCATGCCGTCTGCATCTCCCTTGTAGACCATCATTGTTCCAAAATAGGAGATATCTGCCATTAGATCCTCGGCCATAGCGAGATCCACATTTTTATGTTTTCGAAGTTCATATAAGGTATTGGCATAATCTTCAAAATATTCGGAATTTACAGGATCTATAATACTTATTTTTTCAAAATCAATTAGCAAATCCAGTTGTCTCGCCTTTTCCTTTATCTGCAGAGGATTCCCCAAAAGAGTCAGTTTAACCGCATCTGCATTAATTAGTTCCTTCGCCGCCTTAAGTACACGCTCGTCTGTACCTTCCGGCAAGACAATATGCTTTTTGATACTTTGCGCCCTTTTAAGAAGATTGTATTGAAACATTCGGGGCGTTATACCGCTTGCTTCAAAAGTTATAAGACGTTCTGCCAGGGCATTTATTGGAACCAATCTTGTGAAGTCATGGATTGACACCTCTATTTTTTGTTTATTCTCTGCGTATATCTTAGGTCGAATGGATCCAATTTTATTGGCAATCGCAAAGGTCCCTCCCGTAACAGAGACTATTGGTACTACTTCCGAAAGACCTTCAATCAATTTAATGACCGGATCTTCAGGTATAAGTCCGCCTGTAAGCACAATCCCCGATGCGGTCGGATAATTTGAAGAGAGGTTAGCCTGTAAGGCCCCCAGTATAATATCAGATCTGTCACCAGGGGTAATTACCAAACCATTTTCCTTAAAGTGAGTGAGATAATTTCTCAATTGCATGGCCCCAACACTAAAATTACTTACCTGATTGTTTAAAAATTCCCTTCCAAAAAGAACTTCTCCTTCCAGCTCTTTAACAATCTCCTTCATTGTAGGATTGCCAAGGATCGGATTTAATGGAATGGTACCTATTAACACCTCCTTAGGGAGTGATTTTAAAAGGCCATTGGTTACCAGGTTTACATTTTCGGGCTGTACCTTATTGGCAATTACCATTAAAACTTCAACGCCTTTATTGGTAAAGGAATCATAAGCCAGGTAAAGGTTATCAACCAGTTCTTCCAATGTTTTGCCCACACCACTCGCCAGAATAATAGTTGGGATGCCGAGATTTTTGGCAATAAATACATTTATGTCCCATTCAATAATTGATCCTTCACCGGAGAAATCGGTTCCTTCCACCAGTACAAAATCAAATCGGGATTCAATCACTTTATACTTTTCTATGATCTTGTCTAATACTTCATCGCTCTTATTCTGATTGTATTTTTGAATAACCTCGCTCCTGGTGCAGGCATATGCTTCGCCATACTCCATTTGTATATCGAAATAGGAAATTACCGTATTAATATGATTATCCTTCTCGCCGGGTGCGTAGTCATCAATTATTGGCCTGAAGTAACCGACTTTCGCCGCCTTCCCCAATAATAAATGCATAAGTCCTAATGATATTAAGGATTTGCCGCTGTTAGGCTCGATAGTAGCTACATAAATGGCCTTGCTCATTGATTTCCGTGTTTTCGAAGTGCAAATTTATAGTATTCCCTTTACTAAAACGATATTCTTTGCCTATAAATATAGCCGGATTTCATTCAGGTTTATAAATATTGAAACAGCCGCTTATCTATTTTACACTTGGTGAATAAGTAGACATTATACTACTTCCGGAAGGACCAAAAAGGGGATTTTTGCTTTAAAGGCAACTTTTTTAATAACCGGTTCATGTGTCAACCCTTTAAAAAAGCCATGTTGAGAATTGATCATTGCAAGCAACCCCGCATTTTTCTTTTCTGTTAACTCGTTGAGCTTTAAAGCAATGTTAGGGTGATAGTCAGATTCTTCAAAAACACTGTTCTCCTCTCCTAACAAATTACGCAGTAATTTTTTCAAGTTTTTTTGTTCTTCATTTAATTCCCTTTCCTCGGTAATGTGAATAACTTTAATCAGGGATTTGCGGAGTTTGGCAAGATCGAGCAATGGTTGTAACTCAACGCGTTGATATAAATGTTTAAAATTTGTCGCAAACAAAATTTCATTGAAGGAATCAAAGTCGTAAGAATTCGGAATGGCAATAACCGGACAAAAGTTTATATTCTTAATGACGCTTACCGTATTACTCCCCAGAAATATTTCCTTTAAACCGGAGGCTCCCTGGGTTCCCATTATAATATAATCCACATCCTTATCAATGACCTCACGTCCTATGGTATTTAACAATGAATCGGCAACTATAAAACCTTCAAATTGGTGTCCGGGAACCTTATTCATTGTGTTTAAATGATTGACGATTTTAAAGATTTTCCGTTCAGATTCTTTATATGTAATTTCATGAAGCCGGGTTTCACGCTCTTTGTTTATCGCACTTATTAAACCAGATGAGCCTATCTGATGTGCATGAATTATAATGAAGGTACAAGGTGAATGTTCAAAAAGAAATGTAGCATATTTTATAGCATGCCATGCATTTTTAGAAAAATCTGTTGGTAAGACTACTCGCATCATTATAA
>JAHEBI010000204.1 GCA_024642325.1 Eudoraea sp.
TACGATAAATCCGGCGCCTTGCGGGATATGTTCCAAAACCACCTTTTGCAGATTGTCTCATTAGTGGTGATGGAACCGCCTATTGATGATAAAGCTGAAGAAATAAGGAATGAGAAAGTAAAAGCCCTGAAGTCTCTGAGAATTATGAGGGAGGAGGAAATACTTTTTAAAAATACAATTCGAGGCCAATATTTGGCTTCGGATATTATGGGTGAACACGTGCCAGGCTATAGGGAGGAAGAAGGAGTTGATCCTGAATCTACTACAGAAACCTATGCGGCAATAAAATTCTATGTCGATAACTGGCGATGGAAAGACGTGCCTTTTTACGTGCGAACTGCAAAAAGAATGCCCACAAAGGTTACCGAAGTAGTAATACATTTTAAAGCGCCGCATCATCATATTTTTAGTGAGTCGGGTATTATTGATAAGGACAATAAGTTGATCATTCGAATACAACCGGATGAAGGTATTTTAATAAAATTTGGGGTTAAGGTTCCGGGACAGGGTTTCAAAGTAGAGCGTGCAAATCTGGAATTTTATTATTCTGGTTTGGCAGAGAAAAACATAATGAGCGCTTATGAACGCCTCCTGCTGGACGCTATGCAGGGAGATCCGACCTTATATGCGCGGGCGGATGAAGTAGAAGCGGCATGGGAGTTTGTGGATCCAATATTAGAATACTGGAAAAATGGGAAAGATGTAAAAACCTATGGCTATTCCTCAGGAGTGTGGGGTCCCCTAAATGCTGACGAACTATTTGAAGGAAATTATAGCTGGAGAAATCCTGGTGAGCACCTCGCTGATGACCCTGGTTTCTGTGTAATAAAGTAAACCTAAAGAATGGAAGTCAATATATCAGGGTCAAAAAGGGAAGCTGCCAGAACATTTTCGGAATACCTTGTAAATGGAATTTCCAAAAATGACACTACACACATTGCCCTATCAGGAGGGAGCACTCCAAAGGAGGTGTTTAAGGAATTGGCATTGTATTTCAAAGATGCGATCGACTGGTCAAAGGTTCAATTTTATTGGGGTGATGAACGCTGCGTTCCGCCCGATGATGGGGAAAGCAATTATAAAATGACCAAGGACTATCTATTTGCCAAATTAGATGTTCCCGAGGCTAACATACACCGTATTTATGGAGAGAATGATCCGGAGGAGGAAGCAATAAGGTATGGGCATATTTTAAAAAAAAGGCTGCCAACACATAAGGGGTTACCACAATTTGATCTTGTTATTCTGGGCCTAGGGGATGACGGGCACACGGCTTCCATTTTTCCATACCAGATCAATTTATGGAATTCCAAAAAGTACTGTGAGGTTGCAGTACATCCTGAAACAGGTCAGAAACGAGTGACTCTAACCGGGCAAATTATAAATAATGCCAGAGAGGTTGCGTTTTTAGTAACAGGCACCGGTAAGGAACAAAAAGTATTTGAGATAATAGAAAAGCAGGGAAACTATAAAAGATATCCCGCTTCTTTTGTGTTGCCTAAATCTGGAAAGTTGATATGGTTTTTGGATGCGGATGCCGCAAATTTAGTAAGAACCTGATTTTAAAATTCAAATGTCACCAGGAATCAGCTTTTTCTTCAATAAATTAATTATTAAAGTGTGGGGATTTTTCAGGCTTTACGTCTGATATAAAATATTTGGTATCACCCCACCAAAAGAAGGTAGTATAGCGTTCCTGATAAGTTAGTTTTACATAGGTTCCCTGATATTCTTTCAGCTTTTCAATTACGTCTTTCTTTTTGCCCGATACAGAAAACTTAAATATTTGAGCACCAGAAATCCCCTGGCTTAATTCACCTTCCCATGTTTTTACAAAAACACCTTTATGACTGATTTTTATTAATTCGCCGGATCGGACTCCTTCGCTATAGGGCACATAATGTATAAAAGTGAGGAATAATACAAAAGCCAGTACTATAACACTAACTGCAATGAATAAAGCTTTTTTCATATATATTAATTTAGATTTTCTTCAAAATCATCCTGCCTGGCGCGTTCAAGATATTTATCCGGAAGGGATTTCTTAGCTTTAGCGCCCATTTTTTTTAATTTTTCGATACTCGTTATTATATTCCCGCGACCTTCCACCAATTTGCTCATTGCACCTTTATATTCAACCTTCGCTTCATCCATTTTCTTACCTACCCTGGTTAAGTCCGAAATGAACCCTTCAAATTTATCATATAATGCTCCTGCCTGCCTGGCAATCTCGATAGCGTTTTTTTGCTGCTTCTCATTGTTCCACATACTGTCAATAGTACGCAGTGTAGCCAATAATGTTGAAGGTGTAACAATAACAATATTTTGTTCAAATGCTTTGTTATAGATAGTGGTATCATTGTTTATTGCAATAGCAAAAGCAGGTTCTATAGGAATAAACATCAAAACAAAATCAGGGCTTTCCATTTCATAGAGGTCTTCATATTTTTTTGAAGATAGCTGATCCACATGATTTTTGATTGAGTTTATATGTTCCTTTAAATATTTTTCCCTTAATTCTTCTTCGGAATTTATAAAACGTTCATATGCTGTAAGAGACACCTTGGAATCTACCACCATTTTTTTACCATCCGGAAGATTAATTATAACATCTGGCAATACCTTGCTTCCATCTTCCCTGGTAAAACTCTGTTGCACAGAATATTCCCGGTCTTTTTCAAGCCCTGATTTCTCCAGAACCCTTTCCAGTACTAATTCTCCCCAATTCCCTTGCATTTTACTATCGCCTTTTAAAGCTCTTGTAAGGTTTTCTGCTTCCTGAGTGATTTTTAGATTTTGACTTTGCAGGTTTAATAGTTGTTCCTTGAGGGAGGAGTGAATACTAATATTTTCTTTCTGGCTCAATTCAACTTTATCTTCAAAGGTTTTGATTTTTTCCTTTAAGGGATTCAGGATATTTTCAATATTTTCTTTATTCTGCTTGGTGAATTTTTCGGACTTAACATCCAATATTCGATTGGCCAAATTTTCAAATTCTTTGCTAAACTTTTCCTGTAATTTTTCTACTTCTGCTTTTTGCTCTATATTTTTTTGTTGAAGGTTTTCCATTTCGGCTTCATACCGACTTATCTGAATCCCCAAACCTTCCTTTTGTGATCTCAATTTACCAATCTCTTCCGTACCTAAAGCCAACCTCTTCTCCATTTCTGAAAGGTTATTCCTCAGTTGTTGCTCGCGTTCGAGAAGGGTACTTTGACTCGATTTTGTTTTAAGATTTTGGATGTAGTTACCTAAAAAATAACCAGCCGCCAAAAAAATCAAGGCAAGGATACTATAAACCAAATAGGTTTCCATAGATTTTTGATTCTAAAAAGTAAAGATAAAGGATTAGCATGAAATTTTCTGCAGGAGTTGTACTTACTTGTTAATCTTAAACGAACCTGTTTCCGGGTTGAAGGTAATAGTGTCTTTTGGAAATAAATCTTCAAAACTTTTGTTCCGGATAAGTTCACAGGGAGCGCCAAAATTATTAGTATCCTTATTCATAATAAATATTTTATCACAAAGCTGTATGGCAAGGTCTATTTCATGTGTGGTGTAAAGGACAACTTTATTGGTGTCATGAGCTATTCTTTGGAGTAGTTTTAAAATGTGCACTTTATGAAATAGATCCAAATGTGTCGTAGGTTCATCCAGAAGGATGATTTTTGTATCCTGCGCCAATGCCCTGGCTATCATTACCTTTTGTAATTGCCCGTCACTAAGTTCATAACATTTGGCATTCTGTAAACTCTCCAATTCTAACATTTCTACAGCCTTCAGGATTTTTGATTGATCCTCTGCAGACAAGGCTCCAATCCAGTTGGTATATGGATGTCTTCCTAAACTTATCAATTGTAATGCTGTCAGATTCTTTGAGGCTATTGGCTCTGTCAGCACGATGCTCACCAGGGTTGCCATATCATATGACCTTAAAGATTCGATGGTTTCATCATTTATCAGTACCGAACCGGTTAATTTGGGCTGTACTCGGCCCAAAGTTCTCAGTAGAGTTGACTTGCCGATACCATTTATGCCTACAATGGCGCCAAGCTCCCCTTTGGCAAGGCCAAAAGTAATATTGCTTGCTATGGTGGTTTGCTTTTTGCCCTTGGTATATCCAATGGCCAGATTTGAAGCTTTTAGGATGATATTTTCTTTTTTCGTTGAGATAAGCGTGTTTTATAGCAATGGGTTAAAAAATCATTTTCTTCTTTCTCACCAATAGCCATATGACTACAGGTGCACCTACGACCGAAGTTATTGCATTTAATGGCAGCACATAGGACGATGAGGGTAACTGGGCAATCAAATCACAAAGTAAAAGGAGAATAGCCCCATAAACAAGTACTGCAGGCACCAATATTCTATGATCTGTGGTATTGAAAATTTGACGGGTCAAATGCGGTACAGCCAATCCAATGAAGGCAATGGGACCCGCAAAAGCCGTCACGGCACCGGCCAGTAATCCTGTGGCAAGGATTATAATAAAACGGGTTTTTTTGAGGTGGACACCCAGACTGCTTGCATAATTCTCTCCTAAAAGAAGGGCGTTGAGCGATTTGATAGAAACAATACTCAAAATTACCCCTGCAAGAATAAACCCCGATAAAAGAGCCAGTTGTGCCCATGACAAATTACCTACACTGCCAAAAGCCCAAAAGATATATTGTTGTAATCTTTCGGCATCCGTGAAATAGGAGAGCACACTTACCAATGCAGCCGTTAAACTACCAAACATTAATCCAATAATGAGCAATGCCATGGTGTCCTTAACTCTGGAAGCCACGGATATTACCGCTAAAAGGACCAGGAAACTACCTATACTGGAGGCAATGGCCAGTGAAACGTCATTGATGACCTCAAAAATATACCATTGAGAAAATAGTGCAGAACCCATAATTAAAAGTGCTGCGCCCAAACTTGCACCTGAGCTTATTCCCAGTACAAAAGGTCCTGCTAATGGATTTCTGAAAAGGGTCTGCATTAACAAACCGCTTAATGATAAACCACTTCCTACCAGAACAGCAGTAAATGCCTTTGGAATCCTGTAATTCCATATAATATAATGCCAGGATTCGTTTGGAACTGATCCACCAAAAATACTCTTAATTGTGGCGCTGAATGGAATGCTAACTGATCCAAGACTAAGGTTAAGGATTAAACATAAAACCAAAACCAACAATAGGATTAGAAAAGGAAGCAGGTATGTATTTGATCTTTGCACTACTCTATGGGTTTAAAAAAGAAAAGTTGGTGTTCCGGAAGTAATTCGGGATGAAAAATGAATATAAGGTCTTTTAAAATCA
>JAHEBI010000205.1 GCA_024642325.1 Eudoraea sp.
CACCTGCCACAATTGCCTTATTTATGAAGCCATTTTGAGGTGCTTTTATATAATACATATCATTTCTCATACTATAATTAGTAAATTCATTCTCCAATTTTGTTACCTGGGCCTCGGAATCAAATTGATTGGATTGCGCAGTAAACATATCACTTTGAGCTTTGGATATTTTATCTGTATACTCGGCATTTACCCGACTGGTTTCAAACTTAGCATTGAGAACCTCATTTTTGGCTGCGAGTAATTTGTTTTCCTGTGAGATGAGTTTAGCCTGGGTTTCCTGTAATTTCAGCTTTTTTTCTTCAACATCTGTAACCGCCTTTAAACCTTCGTTTTGCAGTTGTACAACCCTGTTATATTGTCTTTCGGCTATACTAATATTTGTTTTTGCAGCTTCCAGATCAATACTGTCACTTTGAACCTTTAATTTCGCTTGAATCAATTTATTTTCAGCCTGCTGAAATTTTAAATTTCTTTCATTAATCAAAGCATCGATCTGGTTGTTGAGCGCTTTGACCTTTCCTCCATAAGAAACAACGGCATTAGATTTTGCCACAATTTGCTGACCGGTACGTTCCGCAAGATTAGGATCGAAGTACTCATTTTTAATTTCTGAAATAAACAAAATGGTATCGCCCTTTTTTACATAATCCCCTTCCTGTACAAACCATTTCTCTATTCGCCCAGGAATGGGGGATTGAATCGTCTGAGGCCTTTGATCGGGCTTAAGAGTGGTAAGATATCCAGTGCCTGAGACATTTTGGGTCCAGGGCAGGAATAGAACAATTAATCCTGTAAACGCGAAAATCAAAAGGAAGCGGTTAAAATGCTTATAATGTCTGGTATGAAAGACTTCCCTGGCTGAAATAAATTGTGTCAGGTCTACCTTTTGGTTTAATTTATTTGGAGATATATTGAGCATGTCTTTTAACTTTCGTTTATTATTTTACCTTTATCCATGGTGATAATTCTTGTACAATGTTTTTTCCAATTGTCATTCTGACTAATTACAACTAAAGCCCAAGGTCTGGTTTTGCTTGAAAGGAAGTCCATAATCTCCTGGGTTTCCACTGTATCAAATTGATCCAACGGGTCTTTTAGAATCAACAACCTGGGTTTTCTAACTATACTTCGTGCAAGAACAATTTTTTTAGAAATAACATAAGGAATTTGCTGTCCTTCGGGATACAACATTGATTTCAGACCATAAGGTTGTTCCTTCACAAATTTTGTCAAGCCCACCTTTTCTAGTGCCCAGTATACATCCTTATCAGAGATGTCACTATCGCCAAAAGTTATATTTTCCAAAATACTACCTTCAAAAGGAGACTCTTCAGCTAAAGACTGGCCCAAATGTGAGCGGTAATAGTTTAAATTAATTGATTTTAAAGAAACATTGTTAATAAAAATATCCCCTTGATCAGGCTCTATTATGCCGGCCACTAACCTTAGTAAAGTAGATTTGCCAGAACCACTGCCACCCTGAATTAAAATACTGCATTGAGGTGTTATTTTTAAAGAAACAGCATCAATAATATGTTTGTTTCTTCCGGGGACATTGTAGCTGACATCTTCCAGCTCAACCACAAAACCTTCATCATCTTTAAATGGTTTTTCTCCGTTCTGTGGCTCCAATTCTTTGTCCACTACCTGGCCTAACTTTTCGAGAGAGGTGAGTAAATCGTAGAGCGTTTCTAATCCCAAAATCAATTTTTCTACTGAGCTTATCACCAATAGGATAATGATTTCGGCAGCAACAAATTGTCCTATATTCATCTCCTGATTAAGGACAAGAATCCCCCCTATTAGCAATAAGCCCAGGGTTACCAGAACTTTAAAACCAATCATTTGAATATACTGAATCACTAATATCCGAAAGTGACTTTCCCGGGCACTAAGATAGTCAGTCACTAAAGCATCAGTTTTATTCATGGCCAAATTAGTTTTACCAGACAGCTTAAAACTAACTATTGAACGCGCTACCTCCTGTATCCAGTGGGCAACTTTATATTTGTTTTTTGATTCATCCAAACTGGTCTCCATCCCTCTTTGTGCAGTAAATTTGAAGACCACGTATATAAGTAGCAGCAACAGAATCCCATAAATAATGAAAAAAGGATGATAGAATGAGAGTAAAAGTAGTCCCAGAATTATTTGTAACAAAGCTGCCGGGAAATCAATTAAAATTTTAGAAAGCCCTTTCTGTACATTTAGAGTATCAAAAAAACGATTAGCTAACTCCGGGGGATAGAAGTTAATTAATTGATTCATCTTAATTTTCGGGAACCGATAGGCAAACTCAAAAGCAGATCTTGTAAATATTTTTTGCTGTACATTTTCAATAATTCGTATCTGCATTAATTGCAGCACACCAACAAAAGCGACAGCCAGGGTTACCAGTATAACCAATACAATCCAGGAAGTACTCACCTGGGCACCTTGTATGAGGTTTATTATAGCTTGTATCCCTAATGGAAGGGATAAATTGACGATACCTGCAAATATGGCATAGTAAAATACCTGAAGAATATCTCTCTTATCAAGCTTTAGCAGTCCTATTAAACGCTGCCAGGCACTAAGAATATTTTTGGCCATTTTTTTTAATATTTAAGGTGTTAAAGACGAGGTGTTTAAAGTACTCTGTAGGCGTAGTTTTGAGATCGCAACTTGTTAAAGAAGAAAAATGATCCATCAAAAAATACTGATGTAATGAACCTTCAATTAGTGTACTGGCAAGGCTGGAAGGATATGGATACCCTGCATTTACTTCTTTAATTATCTGACTCATTCTATTGACCAGCCTTTTATATATTACAAAATATCCTTCCTTATTCTCCTGATCTACTTCTTTGGTTAGGTACGATTTGGAGTATTCATTTATAACTATTTTGTTAAGTAAAATCTCATTGATATGTGAAAACGCCGAGTCAACTTCTGTGGCCCTTGTGAGAATCTCTATAGCCTTATCCAATTTTTCTTTAGGATCAGTAATGCTGTGAGTGGCAAACACAAGCTGGTACTCCAACCAGCCCCAATACCATGAAGCCAGATAAAGTAGAAGTTTGTGTTTATTTTCAAAATAGCGATATATGGAACTTTCATTTGACCCTATCCGCACTCCCAGCTTTTTAAAAGTAAAATTTTCAAACCCCATAGTATGGATCATGAGAATGCTGTCTTCAACTATTTTTTTCCCAAGAGTGGAGGACTCAGGATCCTTCAAATACAACTTATCATTAATCACAATTTTTACAGACTGTAATAACCTATCCATTAATTAATTGTTTAAAAACGAACAAATATAATAGTATTACTATTATTATATAATAGTTTAACTAATTTTTAACCATAGTATTGCTGGTTTTTATAAACTAGTGATAGCATTAAATACCTAATCATAATTAATTCAATTCAGATTTATGCCATATCTTTATTTAAAAGATCAAAACCTATGGCAATTCACAGATGTGGCTGGTGTTTAGGGGATCAGCTATACGAAGCCTATCACGATAACGAATGGGGTGTTCCCGTAAAAGATGATACTACATTATTTGAATTCCTTGTTCTGGAAACTTTTCAGGCTGGCTTAAGTTGGCTTACCATACTTAAGAAGCGGGATAATTTCAGGAAAGCCTTCGACAATTTTGATTATAAAAAGATTTCAAAGTACAACCAATCCAAGATTGACAGTTTACTTCAGGATGCAGGTATTATTCGCAATAAACTAAAAATTAATGCTACCGTTACCAATGCCCAATCATTTCTACAAGTACAAAAGGAATTTGGAAGTTTCAGTAACTATATCTGGGGTTTTGTAAATGGAAAAACCATAAAAAACAGTATTTCAAATCATAAGGATACCCCTGCGAAAACAGCTCTTTCTGATATCCTGAGTAAGGATTTAAAAAAACGCGGGTTTAAATTTGTTGGGAGCACTGTGGTATATGCCCATATGCAGGCCACCGGAATGGTTAATGATCACGAAGTAAATTGTTTTAGATATGAACAGGTATAGGGGCATAGCATTAGTTTTATTTACCTCATTAATGGCCTGGACATCTATAGCACAGGTGAAGGTTGAACGCCAACATCGTATAAAAAAAACCCAGTTCCCTCAGGTTGCTCATGAATTCATTAAAGAGGAACTGAGAGACGTTAAAAATATACGTTTCTATAAGGAAACAGACACTTCAAAGATTAATTACGAAGCTAAGTTTAAAAAAGACAAACTTTTTTACGGACTCGGTTTTGATCAATATGGCAAGTTGCAGGATATCGTAATTATCATTAAAAATTTGGACATCCCTAAGGAAACCTGGACTAATATAACACTTGTTCTAGAGGAAAAATTTAACAAATATAAAGTCAGACAGATTCAACAGCAGTATCCTGTTACTTCTAATCAAAATATTAAGATTACACTAAAAAATGCATTCCAGAACCTTATGATTCCTTCCATTAATTATGAATTATTGGTGTCGGGGAAAATAGGCGATGAACGTATGGATTATGAACTATTATTTAGCGCAAACGGGGATTTTCTGAGAATGAAAGAATCCCTTCCGGCCAACTATGATCATGTCCTTTATTAATCATAAGGTCCTAATTGGTTTTCTTTTATTCTTTGCTGTCCTGAGAGGTCAGGAAAATCTAACTTCATTTATTGAACCCCGTTTAGCTATAAATTATAGCCTTTCCAATTTATATTCACATAATTGGGCTATTGCCAACAGGTATGTAATGTATCAATCAAACGAAATAAAATTTAATGCCCGTCAATTTTTTCTGGAACACTTTTCAAATTTTAAAATCAGGGAGAATCAAAGTCTTGGTCTTGGTGTTTCCTATAGGTTATCCCAAATATTTGAGGAGGAAAGAGTAAATGAATTTCGCATAACCGAACAATACAATTTATTTTACAGACCACATATCGTTCGTTTTGGACATAGATTTAGAGCAGAACAACGGATCACATCACTTCAGTCCTTCCATCGATTTCGATATAGATTTACTATTGACCTACCTCTAAATGGGCAGAATTCAGATACTGGCAAAAGTTATTTTATAGGATATACAGAAACTTTACTGAATGTGGGTGAGGGCCTTGCTCCAATATACGACAAAAGATTCAGCGCCAATTTTGGCTGGCTATTGACCAAGGTAACTAAGCTTCAGATTGGATCTGAGTACAGGTTACTCTATTCGTCCGGTATAGTTCAAAATATATTGCTATGGCGTACTTCAGTAATTCTTAGTCTGTAATATTTTTAGGAATTCCTTCCTCGGTATTTCTTCAGCACCTAAACT
>JAHEBI010000206.1 GCA_024642325.1 Eudoraea sp.
AGAAACGCGTTACAAATCACCACTTTATTAGATGCAATTGAAGCTCATAAAATAGATTGTGCCATTGGTGGCGGCAGAAGGGATGAAGAGAAAGCACGGGCTAAAGAACGTTTCTTTTCGCACCGGGATGATTTCGGGCAATGGGATCCTAAAAACCAGCGGCCGGAATTATGGAACATTTTTAATGGTAAATACTTTGAAGGTGAGCATTTCAGGGTGTTTCCCATTAGTAACTGGACGGAAATGGATGTGTGGAACTATATCAAGAGGGAAAAAATTGAAATTCCTTCGCTCTATTTAGCTCATGAAAGAGAAGTGGTTTGGAGAAACAATTCCTGGATTCCGAATTCAGAATTCCTGACATTGCACGATAATGAAAAAATAGAAACAAAAAAAGTCAGGTTCCGTACTTTAGGGGATATCACAATTACGGGAGGCATAGAATCTGAAGCCGATTCCCTTGAAAAAATAGTGAATGAAGTATCGGCCATGCGGCAGACAGAACGGGGCAACAGAACGGATGATAAACGTTCTGAAAATGCCATGGAGGACAGAAAAAAACAAGGATATTTTTAAAAAATAGAAAACTTTTATGGAAATTAATAATAATCAGTTATTACGATTTACTACTGCAGGAAGCGTGGATGATGGGAAAAGCACCTTAATCGGTCGCTTGTTGTACGATTCCAAATCTATTTTTGAAGACCAGTTGGAGGCCATTGAAAATACAAGCAGGCAAAGGGGCCATGAAGGGGTAGATCTTGCTTTATTTACAGATGGTCTCAGAGATGAACGGGAACAGGGTATTACCATTGATGTCGCTTATCGCTATTTCACAACCCCCAAAAGAAAGTTTATCATTGCGGATACACCGGGGCATATTCAATATACCCGAAATATGGTAACGGGTGCTTCCACTGCAAACGCGGCCATAATTCTGATCGATGCACGGCATGGGGTAATAGAACAAACTAAAAGACACGCTTTTATTGCTTCCCTTTTAAATATTCCGCATGTTATCGTTTGTATTAACAAGATGGATCTTGTAGATTTTAATGAAGATGTTTATAACGAGATTATTAAACAATTTGAAGCGTTTGCTTCCAAATACATAGTGACGGACATCCGGTTTATACCCATTAGTGCGCTGTTGGGTGATAATGTGGTGCATAGGTCGGAGAACATGCCCTGGTATAAGGGAGGTGCACTATTACATACCCTGGAAACAATACATATAAGTAGTGATTACAACAAAGTGGACGCCCGTTTTCCGGTGCAAACCGTTCTTCGTCCACAGCGCGAGGGATTTATAGATTACAGGGGATATGCAGGAAGGGTAGCAAGTGGTGTCTTGCGAAAGGGAGATGCAGTAACTGTCTTACCTTCAGGATTTACTTCAGTTATTGATTCCATCCAGGGACCTTCAGGAATACTGGAAGAGGCCTTTGCGCCTATGTCCGTGTCTCTTACACTAAAAGACGATATTGATATAGGAAGAGGGGACATGATAGTCAGATCAACTAATATTCCTGAAACATCCCAGGATATCGAGGTCTGGTTGTGTTGGTTGCATAATAATTCCGCCAAACCCAGAGCTAAATATACCATCAGGCATACTTCAAACGAACAAATGGCCATAATAAAAGAAGTGGTGTATAAAATTGATATTAACACCCTGGGGCGTATTTCGGATGACAAAGATCTGAATATGAATGATATCTGCAAGGTTCGTATCAGAACCACAAAACCTCTGATGATTGATCCGTACCGTGAAAACAGATCCACGGGGAGCATCATTTTAGTTGATGAAAATACGAATGAGACCGTAGCTGCAGGTATGATTGTATAAAAAGGCTATTATTGAATAGCTGACATCGCTACTTTTGAAAATTAGGTTAATCCTGTTAGAAAAACAGTCTCACCATCTTTATTGACAAGATAATCCACTCGTTGACCTATTCCTCTACCTTCATCCGGTCCCAAGTCTTTAAGATTAAGTGGTGTACTCTCCTCAGGATTCAAGGAAGAGACATTAATTGACACCAAATCATCCACCTTAAATTTTGTAGTAAAGGTGCTAGTATTTAACTGTGTTTCAAAATTACTAGTATCCTGGAAATAAACTACTTCCTCTCTGGTTATGCTCCGCAGGAAAAAAGTAAGAATAGACCAGGCAGCAGCAATAGGGAAGAAAAATGTATTTTTTTAAGATTATTTTTCTTAGTCGTTTTTACAATGAAACTGAAAATTTATGATTGGAATATTTTCTTTTGATCTTCATTACGCAAATTGGAATGTTTAGAATCATTTCCATTGGCAGAAGTCTTATCATCAAGTTTACTAAACTCAGAATTATTGGAAACAAACTCCGGTACAATTTTTTTCATCAGGCCAACAATATCCTCGTTGAAGAACATGTTCGAAACACACAACTCATCAATTTTTGACCGGACATCCGGGTAGTTCAATTCTCTGACTTTACTTATCATTATTTTTTTGTGATAAGTAGGCAAGGTATTTTCTCCTGAAGCCAATAATTCTTCATATAATTTTTCGCCTGGACGCAAACCGGTAATTTTTATGTTTATATCTTCGGGATACCGCAATCCGGAAAGTTTAATCATATTTTTTGCTAATTCAAATATCTTTATAGATTTTCCCATATCAAAGATAAAGATCTCGCCTCCTCTACCCATGGCTCCGGCTTCTAGTACCAGCTGTGATGCCTCAGGGATGGTCATAAAATACCTGGTAATATCCTTATGAGTGACAGTCAGTGGTCCTCCGTTTTCGATCTGCTTTTTAAATAATGGAATAACTGAACCATTAGAACCTAAAACATTTCCAAATCTCGTAGTTATGAATTTGGTTCTACTTTCCTGATGCTTACAACTTATATACATCTCAGCAATTCTTTTGGTTGCCCCCATTACATTTGTAGGATTAACCGCTTTATCTGTGGAAACAAATACAAATTTATCCACATTATAGCTGGAGGACAGATCTACCAAAACTTTGGTGCCCGCAATATTTATTTTTATGGCTTCATAGGCATTATATTCCATGAGAGGAACATGTTTATAGGCCGCTGCATGGAATACAATGTTTGGCCTATACTCCTGAAAAAAAGTATTCATTCTGTTTTTGTCTCTAATATCAGAAACTATTGGAATAAAGTTGTGAATTCCGTTTTGTTTTAATTCCTGTTGTAAATCGTAAAGAGATGATTCTGCCTGATCTATTATGATCAGGGATTTATACTCATAATTTGCAATTTGCCTCACAAGCTCACTACCAATGGATCCGGCACCTCCGGTAACCATAATTACACCATCTTTCAGCTCATTGGAAATTTTTGAATTTTTTATTTTTATAGGTGCCCTGTTTAACAAATCTTCTATCTGTACCTGCTTTATCTGGGATACTTGGAGTTCTCCATTAATCCAGTGGTCAACCGGTGGCACAATTTTTACCTGGACCGGAAATTCAACCAAACTTTCAACCAGTTCTTTCAAATAGGTATTATCTTCACAATGAATAGCAATAATAATTTCAGAAATATTCCTTTTAATAATAAAGGATTTAGTTAGTTCTTCTCTGTCATAAACTCTTACCCCATTTAAATTCTTACCCACTTTCTTGCGGTCATCGTCTATATAGCCTACCACCTTTGAATCACTTGCAGTATGGTCTGTCAAGGCATTGAATGTTAATATACCCGCTTCACCGGCACCGTATATAAGTACATTTTTAGATGCTCTATATCCACGTATTAAATTATAATACAAGGATTTAAATATATATCTGGAAGTCGTAAGGGTAATAAAACTAAATAAACTATGAATAATTATAATAGATAATGGAATAGTGAAATTTTCCATTACATTGGACTGCCGGTTTATGATGACCATAAAAATGGTAATTATACTTGAAAGACAGATCGCATTAAAAATATTATAAACATCCCTAACCCCGGTATGACGGATCACCCCTTTATATGAACCTGTTATTAAAAAACTTAATGCAGCAATTAAAGCAACTAAAGGTAACTGTAATAAAAATTTATCCGTATCAAAATTCAATGTAAGATTGAATCTTATTATATAAGATAATATAAAGGAAATACAAATCAGAAAAACATCAATTCCTAAAACAAGCCATTTAGAGGCATATCTGTGAGCAATACTTATTAAGTAGTTTTTGATCATAATTCTATTTTATAGATTAAGTCTATAATTCTCTCCAAACCTACAGTTATATTTGAGCCCTGTCCTTTCAAATGAATCATGTATAATTAAAATAAAAAGGCATTTTGTGGCAAATTTTTATACAAAGCTATTCGTATTCTTTTAAATGAAAGAAATTTGTTAAGTTATTTCGCTAAAGGTATTGATAATATCGGTTTAACGCTATTTTCTATTGAATATTCGTTAATTTTTTGATGCTCTTTTAGATATTAAATTTACAAAATATGATTTAAAACTAAAAAGGAAGAAATGAATATATTGGTTACCGGAGCAGTTGGTTTTATTGGGTATCACAAATTTCGAAAAAACTAATTCAATATGGTCAGGAAGTTCTTGGATTATACAATATCAATGATTATTATTTAAACCTAAGATATGGAAGCTTCACTTAACTTGATATTGACACAAAAGAAGTGGCGAAATTGAACTATATTCCGGAGAGCAAAATATAACCCAATTCTTTCAAATTCACTCGAATGGATCTTGAAGACAGGGATGCCATACCTTAATTTTTCAACAAAGAAAAATTTGATGTAGTCTGTCATTTGGCTGACCAATTTTAGTAAATCTGGAGTATGGAAAACCCGGAAACCTGTATCGATAGTAACATTGTTGGATTTTTTAAAATTCTGGAATGTTGCAATAACAATAAAATTAAACAATCAACCCTAATGAATATTCCATAAATTCTTAAAATTTGATCCAATATTCCTTCTCATCAACTTAACTCATAACTAAAAGTACCAAATAATTCTTTTTTCATATTACCCATTGGTATCCTTTCATCGGATTTAAACCAGACTTAAAATAAAATAATAGGGGTTTTCAATATCTTTTACAGACCTTTGCATCTTAAATTTTTTATAAATGGATATTACAAAATTACAGCTAAATCCATCTTACCATACTTTAGTCACCGGCGGAGCCGGATTTATTGGGTCCAATTTGTGTGAAGCGTTGCTTACAAATGGAAACAAAGTAAGATGTCTGGACAATTTTGCA
>JAHEBI010000207.1 GCA_024642325.1 Eudoraea sp.
AGTTTTTGATTGCCGATAAAAACAAATCTCTTTTTTCCTGATAAAATGGGCCCAAATCCAAATAGTGAGACGGTTTCTTGAGGTATTCAGCCAGAGCTCGCTGGAAGGGGTGGTTCACACAAAAAACATTGAATTCATGTATTTTCTGAAACTCCTTCATCAGTTCAGCCGGCGCGGCACAATACCCCATTTTCCAACCCGTTGCATGAAAAGTTTTACCAAATGAAGCACATACAAAACTACGGGATGCCAGATCAGGGTATTTGGAAGCACTCTCATGTGTGTTGCTATCAAATACAATATGCTCATACACTTCATCACTCAACAAAATAATATTCGTGTCTTTAAGGCAACTTTGGAGCTTGAGCATATCGGACTTTGAAAAAACCATTCCGCTGGGATTATGTGGGGTATTAATAATGACCATCCTGGTTTTGTCATTTAAGTGCGCTTTAAACACCTCCCAATCTATGGCATAATCCTTTCCGGTTAACTGAATTAAAACAGGAATCCCGCCATTTGCTTTAATGGCCGGTTCATAGCAATCATAGGCCGGCTTAAGTACTATTACCTCATCATTGGGCCAGACGAATGCGGATATGGCTGTAAAAATAGCCTGTGTGGCCCCTACTGTAATTGTTATTTCTGACTTTGGATCGTAATTGGCTCCATATAAAAATGCAATCTTTTCAGCGATAACTTCTTTAAGAGGATAGATGCCACCTAAAGGGGCATATTGATTGTAGCCATCTTTCATTGCTTTTGCAACCAATTGAATAAGCACTGGATCAGGCTCAAAATTGGGGAAACCCTGTGAGATATTAATAGCGTTGTACTCCTTTGCGAGGTTGCTCATGGTACTGAAGATGGATTCCGGGAGCTTTGGCAATTTAGTAGGAAGATTGTGTGCAGAAGACTTCATGGCATAATAATTATGGTAAAAATAGCAAAAAAGATACGTCGATAATCCAAATAAAAATCCCGGATAAGAATACCCGGGATTTTTGAAATAAACATATTTTTATTTTAACCTTTTAGTGAGGCACTTAGGTACTCCCTGTTCATTCGGGCAATATTCTCCAAAGAAATACCTTTTGGGCATTCCACCTCGCAAGCACCTGTGTTTGTGCAGTTTCCAAAGCCTTCCAGATCCATTTGCCTAACCATATTTTGCACGCGCTCCATCGCTTCTATTCGCCCCTGCGGCAATAGGGCAAATTGTGATACTTTGGCGGAAGTAAATAACATGGCACTTGCATTTTTACAGGCTGCCACACATGCACCGCAGCCAATACATGCAGCCGCATTAAATGCCTTATCTGCATTTTCCTTCCTTATAGGAATCGTATTCGCATCTATTGTATTGCCTGAAGTGTTTACAGAAATAAAACCTCCTGCCTGTTGAATTCGTTCAAAAGCATTCCTGTCCACTATTAAATCCTTTATTACAGGAAAGGCTTTGGCTCTAAAGGGCTCAATTACTATGGTATCTCCATCATTAAAACTTCTCATATGCAGTTGACACGCTGTAATAAGTCTGTCCGGACCGTGAGGCCGACCGTTAATCTGAAGAGAACAGGTCCCGCAGATACCTTCCCGGCAATCATGGTCAAACTCAACCGGGACTTCACCTTTTGATATTAAATCCTCATTTAAGATATCCAGCATTTCCAGGAAGGACATATCGCCTTCAATACCATCCAAGGTATAATCTACTATTTTCCCCTTTGTAGAAGCATCTTTTTGACGCCATATTTTAAGATAAATCTTCATAGCTTGTTATTTATAGGAACGCGTCTTTAACTCAATATTTTCATATATCAGATTCTCTTTATGCAACTTGGCATCCTTCGGATCACCCTTATATTCCCAGGCCGATACAAATTTGAAATTTTTATCGTCACGTAATGCTTCCCCTTCGGGAGTTTGATATTCTTCTCTAAAATGACCACCACAAGACTCATTTCTTTCCAGGGCATCCATCGCAAAAAGTTCCCCTATCTCCAAGAAATCTGCAACGCGACCTGCTTTTTCCAATTCCTGATTCTTGGTATTTGCTTCACCCGGGACCTTCACATTTTCCCAAAAGTCCTTTCTCAAAGCTGCAATTTCCTGAATGGCTTCTTTCAGTCCTTTCGCATTACGAGACATACCACAATTGTTCCACATTATTTTACCGAGTTTTTTGTGATAATAATCAACGGAGTTACTACCCTTTGCAGACATTAATTTATTAATCTTATCCAGAACATCCTTCTCGGCCTTATTAAATTCCTCAGAGTCGGTAGGAATAGGTCCTGTGCGGATATCTTCTGCTAAGTAATCACCTATGGTGTATGGTAGAACGAAATACCCATCTGCCAAACCTTGCATTAATGCCGATGCCCCAAGTCTGTTTGCCCCATGGTCGCTAAAATTAGCTTCGCCTGCGGCATAACATCCTGGAATGGTAGTCTGTAAATTGTAATCGACCCACAAACCACCCATGGTATAATGTACCGCAGGATATATCATCATAGGGGTTTTATATGGATTTTCGTCTACAATTTTTTCATACATCTGGAATAAATTTCCATATTTAGCCTCTACAATCTCTTCCCCCAATTTTCTAATATGTGCATTATCCGCATTTTTTAGGCCGGAGGTAAGTGCTTTTTCACTTCCATAGCGCATTATTGCGGCGTCAAAATCAAGGAAAACAGCTTCTCCTGTTTTATTTACACCGTATCCTGCATCGCAACGCTCTTTGGCAGCTCTTGAAGCAACATCCCGAGGAACCAGATTTCCAAAAGCAGGGTATCTGCGTTCCAGGTAGTAATCCCGGTCCTCTTCTTTTAATTGCGTTGGCTTTAATTTTCCTTCGCGTATGGCCTTAGCATCTTCTGATCGTTTTGGCACCCATATTCGGCCATCATTCCTGAGAGATTCAGACATCAGGGTGAGTTTAGACTGATGCTCACCCGAAACAGGAATACAGGTAGGGTGGATTTGTGTAAAACAAGGATTGGCAAAGAAAGCACCCCTGCGATGCGTACGCCAGGCAGCCATTACATTTGCGCCCATGGCATAGGTAGAAAGGAAAAACAAATTTCCATATCCACCGGAAGCAATTACGACGGCATGTGCAGAATGACGTTCTATTTCTCCTGTGATCAGATTTCTTGCTATTATCCCCCTGGCCTTGCCATCAACAATTACCAAATCCAGCATTTCATGTCTTGTATAAGACTTAATCTTGCCACGATGTATTTGCCGGTTCATTGCGGCATAAGCACCCAGCAATAATTGCTGTCCTGTTTGTCCTTTGGCATAAAAGGTCCTGGAGACCAAAACCCCACCAAAAGATCTGTTATCCAGCAGCCCCCCATAATCACGTGCGAATGGCACTCCCTGCGAAACACATTGGTCAATAATATTACCGGATACTTCAGCAAGTCGATAGACATTGGCTTCGCGCGACCGGTAATCACCACCCTTTACCGTATCATAAAAAAGGCGGTAATCGCTGTCACCATCCCCTTGATAATTTTTAGAAGCGTTTATTCCGCCCTGGGCGGCAATAGAGTGCGCTCTCCTGGGGGAATCCTGATAACAAAAAGTTTTAACATTGTAACCTAATTCGGCAAGTGAAGCCGCCGCGGAACCACCAGCCAGGCCTGTGCCTACTATAATGATATCGATATTCCGTTTATTGGCAGGATTTACCAAATCTATATCATTTTTATGTTTTGTCCATTTCTCAGCCAGGGGCCCGGATGGAATTTTTGAATCAAGAATTCCCATAATTAATGAGTTATAGGGTTAAGATGATGATAAATAGCAATGAAGACAAATACCAAAGGGACTACTAATGCATAGGCCTTGGTAAATGATTTTATATAAGGGGTGTATTTATTATTTAAACCCATACTTTGAAATGAAGAGGCAAACCCGTGCCATAAATGAAGGCTAAGTAAACCGAAAGAAATGATATAAAGGACTGTTCTCCAGATTGGTGCAAATTTCTCAACAGTTTCAGTATAATATCGCGCAGGGTCTTCAGGATGAACCTCGATATATTTATATGTCATCTCATGAATCCAAAAGTCATAGAAGTGCAACCCCAAAAAGGCAAGTACAACCAGACCGGTTATGATCATATTCCGTGAGACCCAGGGAGAATTTGCAGCGCCTTTGTACCTGGTGTATTTAATTGTTCTTGCCTGCATATTTTGAAGCTCAAGAACTATTCCCATTACAAAATGTACAATTACACCAATAATTAATATGGGCTGCATAATGTATTGTACCAGCCCGTTATACCCCATAAAATGAGACCATTCGTTAAAAGTGTCAGGCGAAATAACGGAGGTGAGATTAATGGTTACATGGAGCACCAAAAACAAAACCAAAAAAAGACCCGAAAGGGCCATGACCACTTTCCGGGCTATAGACGATTTAATCAGAGAACTCATTAGTTAAAGTTTAGTGGACCAAATTTAAGGTAAGAGGAAATCATTAACAAATTTCCGGACTTATTAGAATGGTATTTAGATTCATTTTAATCAAAAGCAAAGGGTAATATCCGCTTTTAGCACCAAAACCATTATGAACCCATAAAGGAAGCAATGCGCAATAAAACTAAACCTAACAATAAATAGAACGCATTTTATCCAGGTAATTTTGTGCAACCTAGGGAAGTACGAAAGGGAATAAAAGCGCAATTCCAGTTAATAATTATGGCTTGAGTTCAGGCATCGAATTTGAATCAATATAGCATTCTGCATTACCATGCAGCCATAAAAACGATGCCGGCAGATATGTACTTATTTTAGTGGTTAGTAATTCTTTTACAATTACCTCTTTTCCGGCTCCGGTTATTAAAAGAATAATTTTCTTAGATTTTATAATGTCCCCCATCCCTAAAGTCAAACCGTATGATGGTTTGTCAGAAAGAGAATCTACCATTTGGTGCTGCATTGACACCTTAGAAAGTGTTGCTATATGGCATTTTGATTGCAAAAATGCGGCAGGTTCGTTGAAACCGATATGACCGTTCTTTCCCAGTCCCAAAATGCAGACATCGAGCGCCCCTATAGAGTCTAATTCATTTTGTACGCGATTACATTCTTTTTGTGGATCAAGGGGATTGCTTGCAAAAGCGATATACTGCTTATTAGGTATTTTAAGGGGTAAGAGGATCCGGTTTTGGATAAAAGTCTCGCATGAATTGGATGCATCCATAGGAATTCCACCCCACTCATC
>JAHEBI010000208.1 GCA_024642325.1 Eudoraea sp.
GCGAGTTTGTAGATAACAACCCTGTATACAACTACATTCAACAGGATGCAAATTTATATGGTGGAGAAATTGGGTTTCATTTTCACCCTCATCCATTAGATTGGTTACATGTGCAAAGCAGCTTCGAATCGGTCATAGGCAGATTAGATACAGATGATTATTTACCTTTAATCCCTGCTAAAAAACTAAGTAATACCATTCGTTTCGAATTTAATAATTCCAAAAAATGGATAGAACAAAGCAGTGCCTTTATCACACTAAATACCATATTTGAACAAAACAGGGTGGCAACCTTTGAAACCCCTACTGCGGGTTATAATCTGTTGAATGCGGGGTTGGGAGCTAGTCTAAAACTCTTTAATCAAGAAGTTGAATTGCAATTAACCGCAGTAAATATTTTAAACAAAAATTATATTTCCCATTTATCAAGGCTTAAGGTAGATGATATCTCAAATATTGGAAGAAACATAAGTTTAGGGCTGAGCATCCCACTGTAATATATACTGTGTTAGGATTTAATCTAAACAACTTAGATATCTATAATAGTTGTTTTCTTTTCTCTCTTAAAAACATAAGTATAGAGCCACATTAAGGTAAAAGAAGGAATGATATCCAAACCAGGTATAATTTCTTCCACAAAGGCAATAAATCCGGCTATTTTTCCTGGATTACCTTTATACATTCTGGTCATTAGCCAACCCGCCAGCGGAGCCCATATCAGATCTGCGAATTCACCAATACCCGGAATCATAAAGGAAAGCATTCCTATACCATCAAAAAGCAGCCCTATTACAAGGCGTTTATATTTTTTCTTTTTGAACATCTGGAATTTATTTAAAGTATCGCATGAGATAATTTAACCTGAATATATTACAAAATCAAGACAGCTTTGAGCTGATTAATTTTAAGAACTCATTGCGGGTTTCTTCTTTCTGGAATGCTCCCCTGAATCCGGAAGTTGTAGTAACGGAATTCTGCTTTTGCACACCACGCATCATCATGCACATATGTGCTGCTTCTATAACCACAGCAACTCCCTGAGGTTTTAAGTTATCATTTATACAGTCAAGAATTTGCTCAGTCAAGCGTTCCTGTACCTGCAACCGCCGGGCAAAAACATCTACGATCCTTGGTAATTTGCTCAATCCAACAATTTGGCCATTTGGGATATAAGCAATGTGGGCCTTCCCAAAAAAAGGCAACATATGATGCTCACAAAGAGAATACAATTCAATATCCTTTATAATTACCATTTCGTTATAGGATTCATTAAATATTGCACTTTTCAGGATAGCTGCTGCATCCTGTTTATACCCCTGCGTTAAAAACAAAATCGCTTTTGCCGCCCGCTCAGGTGTTTTTATTAAGCCGTCACGATGAACGTCCTCTCCTATTTCCTGGATTATTCCTGAAAAACGCTCTTTTATTTCGTTAGTGATTTCAATGTTGTATTCTTCCAGACTGTTGTACGATGCCATTATAAAAAGGTATAAAACGTGTGTTTAAAAGTACTTCGAAATTAAAGGTTTCTCTTTTAAAAAAACCAAATTAAAGCAAAATTAGTTCAATGAGGGTATTTATCAATTTCTTTTTGCTATCAGATTCCACATCTATTACAT
The DNA here is from genome assembly GCA_024642325.1 of Eudoraea sp. Taxonomy (GTDB): domain Bacteria; phylum Bacteroidota; class Bacteroidia; order Flavobacteriales; family Flavobacteriaceae; genus Eudoraea. The sequence continues at coordinate 1,620 of JAHEBI010000208.1, forward strand.
TTTGAAGTGTTGAGGGTATTGTTTACTTTCATGCCCTAATTTTTTATAAATGATTAAGGCCACTAATATCCAAAAATATTTTGGAGAACTTCAGGTTTTAAAAGGTGTATATCTTAGTATAAGTGCCGGGGAAGTGGTTTCCATCGTAGGCCCTTCAGGTGCCGGTAAAACTACCTTATTACAAATTTTAGGAACGCTGGATACCCAGACGAACAAAAAGGAAAGTGAGTTGGAAATAAATGGAATCGATATTACTTCTTTAAGGGATAAAGCGCTTGCGTCCTTTAGAAATAATCACATCGGATTTATTTTTCAATTCCACCAATTATTACCCGAATTCAATGCCATAGAAAATGTTTGTATCCCGGCTTTTATTAAAAGAACAGCAAAGGCAGAGGCTGAGGCAAGAGCAAAGGAATTACTAAATTTCCTGGGGCTTTCAAATCGTATTCACCACCGCCCAAACGAGTTGTCAGGTGGTGAACAACAGCGCGTTGCCGTTGCAAGGGCATTAATAAATAATCCATCCATCATACTTGCAGATGAGCCAAGTGGAAATCTGGATTCCGAAAGTGCAGATAAACTACACCAACTCTTTTTTCAATTGCGCGATGAATTTGGACAAACTTTTGTTATTGTTACCCATAATGAAGAATTAGCAGATATGGCAGACCGAAAGTTAACCATGATAGACGGGCAAATTATTAATTAATGTGACTAAGGAAGGTTTGGGAATTCTTAAAAACCCATTCATCTAAAAGGACCTAATTCAGAAAACACCCGTGAATAGAACTGAGTTAAAAGATTTTTTGGATGCCAAAGTCATTCAATATAACAATTCCCGATTTCTGGAATCAGATCCTATTCAGGTGCCCCATTTTTTCACTAAAAAAGAAGATATTGAAATCAGTGCCTTTCTCACGTCAACGATTGCCTGGGGCAACCGGAAAAGTATAATCAAAAATGCCCGTTATTTAATGGATTTGATGCACAATGACCCTTTTAATTTTGTCATGTACCATAAGGAATCTGATCTGTTAATGCTGAAACCATTTGTTCATCGCACATTTAATGACACGGACCTGACGTATTTTATCAAAGCGTTGAAAAATATCTATACACGACACGGAGGATTAGAAGGTGTTTTTAGCCAACATACCACAGAAACCTCTACCCAGCCTGCAATTACGAGATTCAAGCATATCTTTTTTGATTCAATACACCCAAAAAGAACAACAAAACACATTTCTGATCCCGCCAGAGGTTCTGCTGCAAAACGAATAAATATGTTCCTGCGGTGGATGGTTCGTGACAACAGAGCCCATGTAGATTTTGGAATCTGGAATTCCATCTCCCCAGCCATGTTATCCTGCCCGCTTGATGTTCATTCAGGAAATGTGGCGCGAAAACTTGGGTTATTAAACAGAAAACAAAATGATTCCAGGGCCGTTATTGAACTTGATGCCCAACTTCGTAAAATGGATCCTATTGATCCTGTCAAATACGATTTTGCACTATTTGGACTTGGCGTGTTTGAAAAGTTCTAATCTGTATAAAAATCGCCTCCATAAAAACACTTTGTTATATTTCTAAATGTTTGTTTTTTTTTAAAAAGATTTGGATATTTTTTTACTTAAAGTGATTAATTTTTAATCATCCCCCACCTATCTGCCGTAGTAACCCCTCTCATAATTAAGGATTTCATGGGTAGCTCTTATTCCGCAGAAAAAGAAAAAGATTATCTGCTTATGACGATTTCCGGGGATTATTCCTATTCAGATTTTATAAGGTACCCAAAGATCATCAGGAATGAATGTTTAAAGGAAAATTGCATAAGATATTAGTGAATGTAACTCCTGTTAAAAAGAGTGAGATACCCCTTGTCGAGTTATTTTTCCTTGGAGAACATATTGAAAAAGTCATTAGAGATCATATAAAAATTGCTTTAGTCTGGGATGGTGAAAACCACAATAGATTTTTGCAGAAAGTAGCCACAAACAGATTGGCATTCATACGTATTTTTGAATCTGTTCAAAATGCGAAGGCCTGGTTAATTGAAGACCGGGAAGATGAAACTTATTTGTAGTTCGAATCCAATATCTCCCGTTTTATATACTATAAAAGGAAAATCCAGTTTAAAGTCCCATAGAATCTAATTTTAATTCAATTTTTGAATTTCCCGTCGCAATTGATTCATAGATGGCCTTAACAATAATCATATCCCGTTTACCCATTATACCGGGGGCAACATTAGGCGTGTCATTTATAATATGACTCGCAAAATCATCCATCTGCAATTTTTGCTGGCGTTCATGCGGGAAACTCAAAACGCCGTTGGAAGTTTGACCAGCTAACGGGCCGTATGAACTTGCAGGATTTAATTCAAACCAGCCCTTATCACAAGAAGCATACATCCTATTTACATTGGTGTTATGGGATGTCATGATATTACCAAAAGTTCCACCTGGAAATTCGAATTGTGCCGTGATTGTCTCATCTGTGTCCTTAAAATAATCCGGTCTGGTACTAAATTCCTGTGCGGTAACAGACAAAGGATTTTCTCCTGTTCCATAAATAGCACTCTGGATCGCGTAAACCCCCATATTCATTAGGGCTCCCCCCCCGGAAAGTGTTTTATTTAAACGCCATTGGTCCGGATTACCTCCAGACCTGTATGCAGCTTCTGCAGATATATATTGTACATTACCGAAAACCTTTTCATTCACCAGACGTTTTATTTCTTTTGTGTAAGGTTCTGAATGAAGTCGGTAACCCACGCTTAATTTAACATTCGCTTTTGCACACGCATTAATTATGGCATCACATTCCTCAATACTTACTGCCATCGGTTTTTCACAAATGACATGTTTCCCTGCCTTGGCAGCTCTTATGGAAAAATCTGCATGCATGGAATTGGGCAGGACAACGTAAACTATGTCTATTGAATCATTGGATGAGATACTATCAAAATTCTCATAATTATAAACATTAGAAGCGGGGATATTATATTTCTCCTGCCAAACCTTTTCTTTTTCAGGAGTTCCGGTTACAATACCGGCCAAATAACATAGCTCACATTCCATTAATGAGGGTGCCAGCTGATATGTACTATAGCTTCCCAAACCTACCAATGCCACTCCTAATTTCTTCTTTTCCTGTTTTTGTTCACCCATTGCACGGGCCCAGGGCATGGCAGTTAACAGAGTAGCTCCGCCTATTCCCCTGGATAGAGTCTTGTTAAACGATCTTCTGGTTAAAGTTTTCATATTTCCATTTTCAAGGTGTTCAAATTAACTAATAGCAACTTCCTTCGGAGTCATTATTTAAATTTCTGATTTTTAGCCTGCCTGCAAGACGTTTAAAGATAATAAACAATTTCTATTATTTTTTAATCTAACCAATTGGGTAATTATATTTGTCAGCCAAATTCCATATTTTAAAAGTTTCTAAAACCAATCAAAAATGAATAAAATGTTCCTTTTTTGTTGTTTGATATTATGTTTGAATATCTCATTATCTCAGAGTCGAAAATTACCAATAGACACGGTAGTCACAACCCAACACAGCGTTACAATAAACGGCACTGCAATTGCATATACCGCAAAAACA
>JAHEBI010000209.1 GCA_024642325.1 Eudoraea sp.
TTTAGGTGCTCCAAACCAAAGAATCGTAACCACAGACGCTTCTGATCCAGTTCCGGAAAACTGGGAAGATTTTATTCCTGAAGCCGAATATGTTCTTAGCCCAAGTACGGGTGGGGGTTATTTCTTTGCAGAATATATGGTAGATGCTATCTCCAAGGTATTCCAATATGAATATAGCGGTAAGCTAATACGTGAAATTAAGCTCCCTGGAATAGGTAGTGCAAGTGGTTTTGGCGGTAAAAAGGAAGAAAAGGAATTCTATTTTTCATTTACCAACTACAATACCCCGGGATCCTCTTATAAATACAATGTGGAAACGGGAAATTATGTTCCTTACTGGAAACCCCAAATTGATTTTAATCCAGATGATTATGAGTCCAAACAGGTATTTTACACCTCCAAAGATGGAACTAAAATCCCTATGATCATTACTTATAAAAAAGGCTTAAAACTCAATTCCAAAAACCCCACTATCCTTTATGGATACGGCGGGTTCAATATAAGTCTTACACCTTCATTCAGTATTGTCAACGCTGTTTGGATGGAACAGGGAGGGGTTTATGCAGTACCTAATTTGAGAGGTGGTGGTGAATACGGCAGAAAATGGCATGATTCCGGCATAAAAACCAAAAAACAAAATGTGTTTGACGATTTTATAGCTGCAGCAGAGTACTTAATAGATAACAAATATACCTCATCGGATTATTTGGCTATTAGAGGCGGCTCTAACGGTGGACTTTTGGTTGGAGCCACTATGACCCAAAGGCCCGAACTTATGAAAGTAGCCCTTCCGGCTGTTGGAGTTTTGGATATGTTGAGGTATCACAAATTTACGGCAGGAGCAGGATGGTATTATGATTATGGGACTTCTGAAGAAAGTGAAGAAATGTTTAGCTACCTGAAAGACTATTCGCCCTTACACAATTTAAAAGAAGGAATTGAATATCCGGCTACCCTTATTACCACCGGGGATCATGATGACCGAGTTGTACCTGCTCATAGTTTTAAATTTGCTGCAGAACTTCAGGAGAAGCAGTCCGGCCCATCACCTACACTTATTCGTATTGAAACTAATGCCGGCCATGGAGCAGGAACACCTGTTAGTAAAACCATTGAGCAATATGCCGATATTTTTGCATTTACCCTTTATAACATGGAGTTTAGGGAATTGCCTAATAAGGCCGTCGCAAAAGAATTTAAAGATTAACTTTCAACAATAATGGGTGGAATTTGTTTCTACAGAAAAGGGGTTTTTAGAAGTGGTTTAAGATAATTGTACTAAACATGTTAAAAATAACTGGGGTGTCTTTTGCCTATAACAAGGGTTTGGTATTGGATGATATTAGCTTTTCTGTCAGGAAAGGAGAACACCTGGGCATAATGGGCGAAAGTGGTTGTGGTAAAAGCACGCTTTTGCAATTAATTTACGGATCGCTTCAGCCAGCTGAGGGAACCATATACTGGGGGAAAAAACAGGTTAAAGGCCCTCTTTTTAATCTTGTTCCCGGTGAGTCCTATATGAAATATATGTCTCAGGGTTTTAACCTCATGGGTGTTACCACCGTGGCCGAAAATATTTCTGAATATCTTTCCGTATTTTTTCCTAAAGAACTAAAGGAGCGCACGGAGGAGTTACTTGAGATTATAGAAATGAAAGAGTTTGCAAATACCAAGGTAAAACATCTGAGTGTTGGACAGCAACAACGAGTGGCGCTGGCCAGGGTTTTGGCTCAAAAACCTGAGATATTACTGCTGGATGAACCATTTAGTCATATAGACAATTTTAGAAAAAACGGCCTTCGCAGAAATCTGTTTAACTATCTGAAGGAGGAGAAAATTACTTGCCTTACCGCTACCCATGACCACCATGATATATTGCCATTTGCAGACAGGGTACTCGTGCTTAAAGACAGGCAAATATTAGCTGAGGAATTTATTCTCGAACTGTATAAAAACCCCCGAAACCTGTATATTGCTTCACTTTTTGGTGAAGCCAATTCAGTACCAATCAACATTATAAAATCATATGCTGATACCAAACGCAAAATAATTGTCTACGCCCATGAATTTAGGGTATCATATGATTCGGGACTTCCCACGGTAGTTAAAAAAACATATCCGATGGGCAGTCATTATCTGATTGAAGGTTTTGCAGAAGGGCAAATACTCTATTTTCAATCCGAAAATAATTTGGATGTTGGTGCAAAAATATTTCTCAATATCTCTCTTAAAACGATTAACCAAAGGCTCAAACTCTAATCGACCTTTGTAAGATGAACAAAGAATTAATTATCCAGGAATTAAAGTTCAAAGCCGTTCGCAGTGGCGGTGCAGGTGGCCAGCATGTTAACAAGGTATCCACAAAAGTTGAGCTTACTTTGAACCTTGCTAATTCTAAAGCGTTTGATGAGTCTGAATTAGAACGTATATCCAAAAAACTCGGTAACCGACTTACAGCAGAAAACAAACTTCTGGTTCAATGTGATGATTCCCGAAGTCAACGTAAGAATAGAGAAATTGCCGAAGACCGTATGTTAAAACTTCTTGAGGACGCCCTCAAAATTCCAAAAAAACGTAAAAAAACTGCTCCTTCAAAAGCATCAGTGGAAATCCGTTTAAAAACTAAAAGGGTAGTCGCAAAGAAGAAAACAAGCCGTAAAAAACCAGAAGGCGAATAAATAAACTATAGATCAACAGTATTTATTAAGGTGCCGATCCCATCTATTTCTATTTTAATTTCATCGCCTTTGTGCAAGGTAAAATCCGTTGAAGGAACTATCCCGGTGCCGGTCATTAAAAGACTGCCATGGGGAAAAGAGTTTTCCGCATACAGGTAACTTACCAAATCTTCGAACCTTCGTTTAATCTGATCTATCCCAATCTCACCTGCAAATACCTGTTTATTTTCCCTCCGTATTACCAGACTGATTTTTGTTGTTTTTGGAAGGGGTCCTTCACCAACCAATATACCCGGGCCAATAGCTGCGGACCCATCGTAAGTCTTTGCCTGTGGCAGGTACAGCGGGTTTTCTCCTTCAATACTTCTGGAACTCATATCATTCCCAATAGTATAACCAATAATTTTTCCCGTAGAACTGATTACAAGTGTTAACTCCGGCTCGGGAACATCCCAGGTAGAATCTTTTCGTATCCTGACTTTTCCTCCGGGGCCTACAGCCCTGTATCCCATAGATTTAAAGAATAATTCAGGCCGTTCTGCAACATATACCCTGGCATAAAAATTACTGCCTCCTTTTTCCTTAGATTCTTCTTCACGACCAAGTTTACTATTGAAATAGGTAACTCCGCTGGCCCAGATTTCCTGACTTCCTGCCGGTGCCAGAAGTTCGTTTTTTAAGTAATACTCAGGGTCCTGCACAGGTTCTATCCCGCTTATTTGATGCTTAATTTTAGTTAAGAGGTTATCATCATTAATAAAGGTGTCCCAGTCTTCCTTTTCCAGAAGGTAAAACAGCCCCTTGTCTTCAACTAGAATTCCTCTATTTATCCTATAAACTTTCATTGCTGGATGGTATTTGGCTATTTAGTATTAAAGCCTGCTGAAGGCTTAGGGCAATTTATTGAAAAATATGCGATTCTTCGCAGTTTTAAAATTTTCGTTCATTTAAATAATTAAAAAACTTTTTCGACACATATCCTTTTTTGGTTAAAATCAAAACAATCGCCTTCAGATTTTCCCAACAGCTTCTTTCCAACAGGACTAAGTGCGGAAACACAATAAATTTGGATGGGGCCTTTTTGGAAAACTCCTGCCGAAATTGAAATATAATACGCACTATCGGAAGTAACCACCAGACTGCCCTGCCCAACGTTTGAAAGGTTTGCCCGTGTAGTTATCCCCGATAACACATGTCTCATCTTTTCCGCCTCGAACAACTGATGCCCCAGTTTCTCTCTTTCAAGCTGAATCATAGCCCTCCCCGTTTCATGTTTATCTCCGGCACTGCTTTTTGTTTCAGATTTAAGAGCATCTGTTGTGCTATTTATATTGCTTTGGACGCGTCGAATTCTACCTTCTGCAAATGATTCACAAAATCTAAATAGTTCATCCTTGATGGCTGCGGTGATTTCCATGTCAGCTTAAGTCCGCTAATTCCTTTCCCACCAGACTACCAATAGCAATCCCCATGCCTCCCAGCCTTACACCACAAATCAAGTTATCAGAAAGTTGCTTTACAATAGGGCGTTTTGTCTGGCCCACCCCCATAATTCCACTCCATCTGTGTTCAATCTCAAAATCCGTGTGTGGTAAAATGACTTCCCGTAACATGGTATCCAGGCGATTTTGAATTAGTTCCGTTTGTCCAAATTCAGATGTTTCTTCAGTTTTGAAATCCAAATTTCTACCCCCACCCAAAAGAATTCGGCTATCAATATTTCTGAAGTAATAAAATCCCTCATCCAGATGAAAAGTCCCTTTAATCTCAAGTTTTTTAATCGGTTTTGTAATCAATACCTGCGCCCTTGCCGGCTTAACTTCTTCATCCAAAAGCTGGGCGGCAAATCCATTTGTAGCAATTATTAGTTTTCTGGTCTCCAATTCAAATTGGTTGGTGTAAACCTTTACGCTTCCATGATTTTCATCAAAGGAAGTAACTGTTATGGAATTCAATATTTGCACCCCTGCTCTAACAACCAATGACAACAGCGAATTCATCATGGCTCCTGTATTAATTTGCCCTTCAAACCTACTGGAGATATATTGATTGTTGATCTTGTTGAAGTTAAAAAGATTTGGGTGCAAATAATATGCATCTTCACCATAAACGGGCTTTAGTAAGCTATTGATTTCACTTAGAGCTTCAGTACAATCGTTAAATAATTCTGTATGCTCCTTTAGAAAAAGTTCGTGCCCTCCATGCTGTTGAAAATCCATTTTGGAATCACCTAAAGTAGCCCGCAATAATTGAATCCCTTCCCATCTGTTTCGCACCAGTTGCTGTACATCTTCCTGGGAATGGGTTTTAAGGTCACTTACAATTTCTGAAATACTCCCAAAACATGCGAATCCTGCATTCTTGGTGCTAGCTCCCTGGGGTAAAGTTCCTTTTTCAAGTATAAGGATTTTAGCCTTTGGGTATTTCCTGCTTAAATAATACGCACAATTAAGGCCAACAATACCGCTGCCAACTATAGTAAAATCAATGTTGGATAGCCATGTTTTATATTCCCAATAACTTAGATTC
>JAHEBI010000210.1 GCA_024642325.1 Eudoraea sp.
AAGTACTTTTTGAAGCATACTGTCTGAGCTCGCCTTTATTTTTGCATTGATATTTGAGGAAAATAACTGTTCCGCCAAAGCGCCTTTCAGGTAAAGCTTTATCTTATCCTCAAAATCGTAGAAATTAATTTTAATAGTGCGGTCTATTGAATAATCCACAAACTTTTCAAAAAGTATGTCATCGACATGAAAATCCCTGACAAACTCTGTATCGGTGTAATTGGAATATCTATTTCTGTCTTCCTCCAAATGTTCAAATATAAACCTTGACATAAATCCAAGACTCTCCAGGCTTTCAACAGCTTCTTCTTCATTTGTTCCTATTGGCACAAAAACATCAGGAATTATTCCTCCCCCTCCATAGACCACTTTCCCTTTCGGTGTGGTAAACTTTAAAGAATCTGCCACTTTTATGCTGTCCACAGAAATCAGCTCCCCATTGTGATAGCGATCTGTGAATTTTTGATAATAATCTTTATTTCCATTTTTATACGTCTTCTGAATAGATCGGCCTGTTGGCGTATAATACCTGGATACCGTCAAACGAACGGCTGAACCGTCACCCAATTCCATTTCCCGTTGAACCAGTCCTTTGCCAAAAGATCTTCTTCCTACAATAGTTCCTATATCATTGTCCTGCAAGGATCCTGCAATAATTTCACTGGCAGAGGCGGAGCGTTCATTTATTAAAACATAGACCGGTTTATCTTCAAAACTACCTTTTTTTGTAGCAAAGGATTTTTCTATTTCTCCTTTTTTGTTTTTAGTATAAAGGATAAGTTTTCCATCCTGTAAGAATTCATCAGCCAGCTGTTCTGCGATTCCCAGGTAACCACCCGGATTATCCCTAAGATCAAGAGTAAGTTTTTTTGCTCCCTGACGCTGTAATATTCGCAGTGCCATGATAAATTCCTTATAGGTAGATTCGGCAAATCTATTTATTTTAATATAGCCCATTTCAGGTGTCAGCATATAATAGGCCTGAACACTTTTAATGGGAATTCTGTCCCGCTTTATATTAACTGTAAACACTTTATTTTCTGATTTTCGAAAAACCTCAAGTTGAACAGATGAACCACTTTGTCCTTTAAGCCTGTCTACAATATCTTCACTTGGCAACCTCTTACCGTAAAGCGTATCATTACCCGCCATAAGTATTCGATCGCCAGCCTTAATCCCCTTCAGGTAGCTGGGGCCCTTTTCTATGGTTCGAATGACAGTAATGGTATCTTTAAACATATAAAAATTTATGCCTATTCCCACAAAATCACCTTTCATGTTTTCAGCTACACGTCTCATTTCGCTTTTGGGAATATATACGGAGTGGGGATCTAATTTATCAAGGATGTTATTTACGGTAATATCCACTATACTATCCGTATTAATCTCATCAACATACTCATAATCAATATAATCTATAAGTCTGTTAAGCTTATCTTTTTTGGAATTCGTGGTAAATAGTTTCTCCGGGGTATCATTAAAATGAAGCTTACCTCCAACAAATATTCCCAGGGCTAAAGCCAGGGCAATAATTGTAGGCCATATATAATAATGTTTCTTCATTTTTTCAATCATAATTTAAACAGTATTTTCAATGCTAGGTAAATGGTGCAATTCCACCCCTGCCCTTTTAAGAAATTCTAATCCTGAATTATCCTTATAGACAATTTGATATACCACACGTTTTATGCCAGATTGGTGAATAAGCTTACTGCATTCCCGACAGGGAGATAAAGTTATATACAACGTAGCACCTTCACAGGATTGGGTGGAAGCAGCTACCTTGGAAAGGGCATTAGCCTCAGCATGTAAAACATACCATTTGGTATATCCTTCATCATCCTCGCAAAAATTTTCAAATCCAGTTGGTGTACCATTATAACCATCTGAAATGATCATCCTATTCTTTACTACAATAGCACCAACCTGTTTGCGCTTACAAAAGGATAATTTACCCCATTCATGAGCCATTCTCAAATAAGCCTTGTCGTATTTTTCCTGTTTACTTTGTTTCACCAAACAGAATCTTTATATACACCATTTTATTCCGGTAAAGCACTAAGATACCTGCTTTGGGAAAGTCCCGCAACCTTAAACGGTTAATTTTTAATTAAAACCGATGTCCGGTATATCAAAACCGGGAAGAACATTGATTACATCCCCATCTAAGTTAAAAAGAATAACCTATAAATCGTCTTTACCATGGCCAACTATTCATAAGCATAGGTATGGTAAACAAAATAATAGCTGAAGAAATTACTACTGTAAATGTTAACTGCTTTACCCTAAGCGTATTTTGAAAAATATAGGCCAGTAACAGTATAGTAAAAATAACTATGATCTGGGAAATTTCAATTCCACTGGCAAAACCCACAAGAGGGCCTAATTTTTCCTGTTCCCCGCTCATCAACATATTAAAGTAATTGGAAAATCCAAACCCATGTATTAACCCAAAAAAAGTTGTTGTAAATTCCAACAGGTAGGCTTTCTTTTTGCCCTTGATAGCTAAAGCCTGAAGTATATTATATAAGGCAGTTGACAAAATTGTCAAAGGAATTAAAAACTCAACTAATTCCACATCCACTCTGACAATGTCATAAGCTGATAATAATAATGAAAAGCAATGGGCTATGGTAAACAGAGTAGCTAAAACAACGACTTTCTTCCAGTTCCTGAATGTGAAAGGAACTGTAAGGGCAGTCAGAAATAAGACATGGTCATAAGCTCCCCAATCCAGGACATGGTTAATTCCAAGCTTGCAATAGAACCAAAAATCATACATGCAAAATTCCTTTAAAATAAAAGTGTTAAGAAATTAATCAACAGTAGGTATCCAAACAATTCCCGGACTCTGCATCTCCCTTAAATTCCCCTTTCCTTTTGTATTTGCTCATAGGCTCTCTGAACTTCCTTGAACTTTTCCTCTGCCCCTTTTTTAATAGCCTCATTTTCTGTGATCACCTTATCGGGGTGATACTTTTTGGCCATTTTTCTATAAGCCCTTTTAACGTCATCATCCGAAGCCGCCTTTTCTATTTCTAATATCTTGTAAGCATTGTCAGCAGATTTTATAAACATTGCCTTTATACTTTCAAAATCATGTATTCCCACTCTGAGGTAACCGGCTATCTCCTTAATTTTTTCAATTTCGAGATGACTTACCGCCCCATCTGCCTGAGCAATCCCAAAAAGAAAATGCAATAATTGTAATCTTACCTCATAGCGCGTACGCTGACTGAGATAAGTGGAGATATTTTTAGCGGAGACCTCTCTGTTTTTTATTACTTCATTGAAAGTCCTAAAAATAGCATTGGCTTTATCTTTTCCATATGTGCTGAGAAAGTATTGTCGGACATAATCCAGTTCCCGCTGACTTACCTGTCCGTCTGCTTTGATAACAATGGAACATAGCGAAAGCAGGTTTAGCTCAAAGTCTGCGGGAGACACTTGTTGTCTTGTGAAATCTCTAAAAATTGTTTTTGAGCCCGAACCACTATTTATATTATCCAGAAAACTCCCAATTAAAAAGCCTAAAATAGCTCCAGGCAGACGAAAAATAAAATAACCCAAAATTGCGGCGAACCACCTAATCATAACAGTAGTAAAATTTGCGCAAATATAGGATAATATGAAAGAATACTACGCCTAAAGAATGCTTAAGCTTTTCAAAAGGGATATTACAATTTCACTATCTTTGCCAATAATTTAATTAAAAATATGTCTATGTATCCAGAAGAATTAGTAAAACCAATGAGAGCAGACCTGGCTTCAGCCGGATTTGAAGAATTATATACAGCAGATGCCGTTGAAAGTGCAATTAAGCAGGAAGGAACTACTTTAGTGGTAGTTAATTCTGTATGTGGCTGTGCTGCTGCGAATGCCCGGCCGGCTGCAAAATTAAGCCTGGAAAGTTCAAAAAAACCAGATCATCTTATCACCGTTTTTGCAGGCGTAGATACTGAAGCGGTAGACGCTGCCAGAAATCTTATGATCCCATTTCCCCCTTCATCACCTAGTATGGCATTGTTTAAAAATGGCGAATTGGTACATATGATAGAAAGACATCATATTGAAGGAAGACCTGCAGAATTGATATCTCAGAACCTGATGCAGGCATACGAAGAATTCTGTTAAAAAGCCGAGGGGGATGATCCTGATTTTCCCTCATATAATTTAAGATTTCATTTTGGTTCAAAGACTTTGACCTGGCTGAAAAATTTTTAATAGTATAATTATTTGCAAAAAACCGCTTCTATAGAGGCGGTTTTTTATTTTTGTTCAATGCAAAAAATACTGGCGTATCCGCTTACCATAATTTATTTTATCTTTTTTGGGATAGTCTTAGTAGTCTTTCATCCCATTCAATGGGTTTGTTTTAATCTTTTTGGCTATAACGCACATAAAAAAAGTGTCAGTATCCTCAATTTAGTATTAATGAGGTGCACTCATATTCTGGGCACCAGGTATACCTTTAGCAATCCCTATAATATACCTGCCAACAGACCTGTTATTATCGTGGCGAATCACCAAAGCATGAACGATATCCCACCTATAATATGGTTTCTGCGTGCTCATCACCCCAAATTTGTAAGTAAAATAGAACTGGGGAAGGGTATTCCCAGCGTTTCATACAATCTAAGACATGGCGGATCAGTGCTTATTGATAGAAAAGATCCCAAACAGGCCCTTATGGAAATATCCAAACTTGGTCAGTATATTGAAAAATACAACCGGAGTGCGGTCATTTTTCCTGAAGGTACGAGAAGCCGCGACGGTCATCCTAAAAAGTTCCAGACCACGGGCTTAAAAATTCTTTTGAAAAAAGCACCATCAGCATTAATAGTGCCACTAAGTATCAATAATTCATGGAAAATGCTTCGCTATGGCAAATTTCCATATGGGATTGGATCGCATCTAATCTTTAGGATTCATCAGCCCATGGAAATTGCAGGTAATCCGGAGGAATTGATTGAAAAAGTGGAACAGGTGATAACCAGCAACGTAACTTCTTTTAAGTGAATCAAAATGCAATTATAAAGAAGACCAAAAACTTTGTCCAACAAACGTTTAAAGGAGCTGAAGGTGGCCATGACTGGTTTCATACAAAAAGGGTCTTAGCCAATTCTATGCGAATAGGGAAAGAAGAAAATGCCGATTTATTCGTAGTTCAACTGGCTGCACTTTTACATGATGTCGCAGATGCC
>JAHEBI010000211.1 GCA_024642325.1 Eudoraea sp.
ATGCTTTTTGGGCTGACAGGGACATCCCTGATTCATGGAAAAAATTTAGAGATATTGCCTTGTATTGGCTGGAGATGGGTGTGGATGGTTTCCGCTTTGACATGGCTGAAATGGTGCCTGTGGAATTCTGGAGTTATATGAATTCCAATATTAAAATGAAAAACCCCGATGCTTTTCTGTTGGCTGAGGTTTACAACCCTGATTTATACAGGGCCTATATTCATTTGGGGAAAATGGATTATTTGTATGACAAGGTAGAGTTTTATGACAGCCTGAAGCATATTATGCAGGGTCATGGATGGACAGACCATATTCCGGTTGTGCAAAGAGGATTGCAGGATATTGAGCATCAGATGTTACATTTTCTTGAAAATCACGATGAACAGCGAATAGCAAGTCCGGACTTCTCAGGTAGTGCGGAAAAAGGAAAACCGGCAATGGTCGTATCAGCTACGATCAGCACTTCACCCACTATGATCTATTTTGGACAGGAAGTGGGAGAACCGGGAAAAGAATTAGCTGGTTTTGGTAGCCCGACCAGGACATCAATATTTGATTATATAGGGGTTCCCCACCATCAAAGGTGGGTGAATAATAAAAAGTTTGATGGGGGTCAATTGCAACCGGAAGAAAGTGAATTAAGGGATTTTTACAAAAGGTTACTCAATTTTACAATTGGGAGTGAGGCCTTAATGGGCAGGTATGAGGACATTCATTATTACAATAGGGATCATACTGAAAATTACAACTATCGGGTACTGTCATATGTTCGATGGTCTCCAAATGAGAAGCTGGTTGTCATCGCAAATTTTGACGCAGAGGAGTCTTATTTTTTTGATTTAAAAATCCCGGGGGAAATAATAAAGGAGTGGAAGTTGCAGGAAGGCTCATTTACTATGACAGATGTACTTTATGGGGAAGCCAAAAATGTATTGAATGTTCATGCAGGAATAGGCACATTAAAGATGGAGATTGCACCTTTAGAATCGTTTATCTTTAAACTTTCAGATTAAAATTCAATAAAGATGAATCCGCAAATCTAAAACCATTTCATTGCAGATTCATCTTTATGGTTATGTTTAGGAGGCTGTAGCTTTTGGGGCTGTAGCTTTATAGACAAGTGAAATTACAATACCAATAATTCCATAAAAAACAATTTCCAAAATAGCTTCAACTAATTGTCCATACATATCTATTACCTCTGTTGTTGATTGGTTGAGCAGGCCTAATCCGAGACCGGTAAATATTCCTACCCAGATTCCAAATTTAAATCCTTGCGATGCATTATGTACCCCTCTGGCCCATTTGCCATAAATAGAACTAAGGGCAAATACTGCAATAATGTTGCTGACGGCAAGCAGAAGCATTTCAGGCGGATCCTTCATAATGTCATTTAGGGTATGTGCCTCAAAAAATTCCACTGTTGCGAATCCCCAGATCACATAACCAAGTACGAACATGACCGCAAACCCGGCCAAAGTAGCTAATAAATTTTGTTTTGTTAACATAGTTTCTAGTGTTTTAGGTTGTTGATAACATAAAAATATTAAATAATTAAAATGAATATTATAAAAAATTAATATAAAATTTATTAAATATGCATTTATACGTCAATTTCATTCTATATTTAGCAGACATGTATATATTGATTTTTCTAAAGATCATGTTGTACTTTTGAGCAGTTAAAAGATCGTTTAGATGAGAAGATTAATACTGGTTGTTATAATACTTTCTTTTATGAATTGTGGAGAAAAAGGCACCACCATTATAACCATAGGACACAGGGGCGCTATGGGGCATGAAACGGAGAATTCCCTAGCCTCAATTCAAAAGGCTCTTGACCTGCATGTGGATATGATAGAGATAGATGTCTTTAAAATCAAAAGTGGTGAAATTGTTGTGTTTCACGATCAGATGATCGACAGATTAACAAATGGAAGCGGGGATATCGAAACTTTTGATTTGAAAACACTTAAAAATTTCGATCTTGAAGGAGGGCATAAAATCCCTCTTCTCAGCGAAGTTTTAGATGTAATGAATCATAAGGTGCCCCTGAATATTGAACTAAAAGGGCCCGGTACATCCCAGGGCGTTAATGATATTATAAAAAATTACACGGAAAATAAAGGCTGGACTCTGGATGATTTTTTAATCTCCAGTTTTGATTGGGAGGAGTTAAAAGAAATGCGTCGTTTAAATAGGGATCTAGATATTGCGGTACTGACAGAGGATAACCCATTAGACGCCATTGGTATAGCCAGGGAATTGAATGCTATAGCTATAAACCCTAATTACCTTAGTTTAAATAATGAAAATGTTTCAGAAATTAAAAGGCAGGGGTTTAAAATATTCACCTGGACCGTTAATGATCCAATACAAATTTCGAGAATCAGAGAATTGGGTATAGATGGTATTTTCACCAATTACCCGGAGCGGGTTAACTAATGTTTGATGTTATTATAATAGGGGGTGGTGCCGCCGGGTTTTATTGTGCTATTCATATTGCAGAAGCAAATCCTAAACTAAAAATAGCGATTCTGGAACGTGGAAAACAAGTACTGACCAAAGTAAAGGTATCAGGTGGTGGCCGGTGTAATGTAACCCACGCAGAATTTGAACCATCCTCATTGGTAAAAAATTACCCAAGGGGCGAAAAGGAACTTTTGGGCCCGTTTCATATTTATTCGACAGCTGATACCATACGTTTTTTTGAGAAGCGCGGAATATCCATAAAAACAGAATCAGATGGGAGAATGTTCCCTGTTAGTAATTCCTCACAGACCATTATTGATTGTTTTCTGGATGAAATCGGGAAATATGGTATTCAGCTATTGAAGAGCAGCTCTGTCATAAATATAATGACACATAAGGATATTAATTCTGGAAAAGAAGGAGGATGGCGGGTACAATCAGTTAAAAAAGAATATCAGGCAAAAAGAATTGTCGTGGCAACAGGGAGCAGCACTAAAATGTGGAATTTATTAGAACATCTTGGTCATACCATCGTAACACCTGTACCTTCTTTATTTACATTTAATATAAACGACAGTAGAATTGCAGGAATACAAGGGGTGAGTACCCCGGCCAGGATTGAGCTTTTACCCAGACAGATTATAAATAAAGAGGTAAAATCTCAATTCAAAAGCAGAATAGGAGAGGCTTCCAATTTGATTTCAGAAGGTCCGGTTCTTATTACACACTGGGGTCTGAGTGGCCCGGCTGTATTAAAACTGTCTGCACGAGCTGCCAGATTATTAAATGAATGTAACTATAGGTTTAGAATAAGGATTAACTGGCTGCCCGATTTTTATAAACAGGGACTCTTAGCACTTTTTAATGAGATAAAGCAAATTGAAGCAAAGAAGACGGTATACAAAACAAAAGCTATTGATATTCCGGCAAGATTATGGGGGAAGCTGGTGATGGCATCTGATATAGCCAGGGATTTAAAATGGGCCGATGTTTCAAAGCAGCAGCTCGATCGACTTGGTCAATTTATTACTGCTTCAGAATTTAATGTTGATGGCAAGAGTACATTTAAAGAAGAATTTGTAACGGCAGGTGGGGTGGATCTGAAAGAGGTAAATTTTAAAACCTTTGAAAGTAAAATACTCCCTAATCTTTATTTCGCAGGAGAGGTATTAAATATAGACGCAATTACTGGAGGGTTTAATTTTCAAAATGCCTGGACCGGGGCTTATATTGCAGCCCGGGCTATCGCAAAATCATTTCAGGAGACTTTACTTAAATAAGTGGGAACGCCAAATAAAGCAAGGCCGCAAATACTCCTCCCAAAATAGGGCCAATAACAGGAATCCAGGAATAGGACCAGTCGTTTCCGCCTTTGTTTTTTATAGGTAACAGGGCGTGCATAATTCTTGGACCAAGGTCCCTTGCCGGGTTAATTGCATAACCTGTAGTACCCCCTAAACAGAGCCCAATTCCCCAAACAACGAAGGCCACGGGAATAGCGCCAAGTGACCCTAAACCTATTATAGCGTCTGACTCTTCCATAGTGGCATCAGTAAAAAATAGAACCGCGAATATCAGTACAAAAGTTCCTGAAATTTCACCCAGAAGATTTGCAAAAGTATTTCTGATGGCCGGACTGGTGCTAAACACTCCGAGTTTTGAAGCTTGTTCTACAGTTCTGTCGAAATGATCTTTATATACCAGCCATACTAATAAAGCGCCTAACATAGCACCAATAAATTGCGCCAGCAGGTAGGAGGGGACCATGCTCCAGGAAAACTCGCCCGCTGCTGCCAGCCCTATACTCACGGCAGGATTAATATGCGCTCCGCTGTAAGGTGCTGCAACAACCACAGCAATATAAACGGCAAAGGCCCAACCGGTTGTAATTACGATCCATCCGCTATCATGTCCCTTGGTATCTTTTAATACTACATTCGCGTTGACTCCGCATCCAAGAAGGATTAACAGGAATGTGCCTATTATTTCAGCAATAAATGGTGTCATATATTAGGAATTGGTTTTACTTATTTTGCCCAAAATTCTAAAGCTTCTATGGCCTTATACCAACCTTCAATCAGGCTGTTTATGGAATCTCGTTCTGCTGTTGGTTTAAAATGAATGTCGGTTTGCCAAATCTCCTGAATTTCTTCAATATTTTGCCAGTAACCAACGGCTAGTCCGGCAAGGAAGGCTGCACCCATCACGGTAGTTTCGACTATTTTAGGCCTTACGGTTACTGTGTTCAACACATCTGCTTGAAATTGCATCAGTAAATTGTTGACGGTAGCGCCTCCATCTACCCGCAGCTCCTTGATTGATATTCCGGAATCTGCTTCCATAGCCTTTAAAACATCCATAGTTTGAAATGCAATTGATTCCAGAGCCGCCCTCGCAATATGCGCATCCGTACTACCCCGTGTTAAACCAAAAATTGTCCCCTTTGCGTGCTGATTCCAATGTGGTGCACCCAAACCGGCAAAAGCCGGGACAAAATAAACCCCACCCGAATCCTGGACAGATCCCGCCAGTTTTTCCACATCCCCGGATGTCTTAATGATTTTTATACCATCTCTAAGCCATTGCACCACAGCCCCTGCAATAAAAATACTTCCTTCGAGGACATATTCAGCTTTTCCATTAATTTTCCAGGCCACTGAGGTAAGAAGATTGTTTTTCGATACTATTGGTTTATCACCAATATTCATTAGCATAAAACAGCC
>JAHEBI010000212.1 GCA_024642325.1 Eudoraea sp.
GGGTTTTTCGATTACTTCTTCTCCACATGAGAAAAGAAAAATAAATGATATTAAAAAGAATGTTTTTCGCATCATTATCTATTAAAAGTAAGCCTTTTAGCATTCCTGACACTGGAAAAATTTCCTTTATCATATGCCAAATGCCCGTTTACAAATGTATGAGTGACTTTTGCTCTAAACCTGGTTCCATCAAAAGGTGACCATCCGCATTTATATAAAATATTATTTTGACTTACTGTCCAGGGTGCGTTCATGTCTACTATGGCTATATCCGCATAATAACCCTCTCTTATAAAACCCCGTTTTTCAATTTGAAACAATTTAGCAGGATTGTGGCACATTTTTTCAACCACTTTCTCCGCTGTAATTTTTCCCTCATGGCACCTTTCCAACATTGCTATTAAAGCATGCTGAACAAGGGGTCCCCCTGAGGGCGCCTTCATATAAGGATTACTTTTTTCCTCTAAGGTGTGTGGGGCATGATCTGTTGCCACTACATCAAATCTATCGTCCAGCAGAGCCTTCCATAGTTGATCCCTGTCTGAAGAGGTCTTAATTGCAGGATTCCATTTAATCAACATTCCCTTTTCTGCATAATCTTTGTCTGAAAACCATAAGTGATGAATACATACTTCGGCAGTGATCTTTTTTTGTTCCAATGGAATATCATTTCTGAAAAGATGGGTCTCTTTGCCGGTGGAAACATGAAAAACATGCAATCTGGCTCCCGTTTTCTCCGCAAGGGCAATGGCCCTGGATGAAGAAAGATAACAGGCCTGTTCACTCCGAATTAACGGATGAAATTCCACGGGGATATTATCGCCATAAATAGCTCTGTATTTCTCTGTGTTCTCCCTAATGGTTTTTTCATCTTCACAATGCACCGAAATAACCAATTCCGTGTTTTTAAATATCCGCTCCAGCACCTCCTCATTATCAACCAACATATTCCCGGTAGAAGAACCCAGAAATAACTTTATTCCCGAACAGGCATATTTATCAAGTTTTTTAATTTCCTCAAGATTATCATTTGTGCCCCCGAATAAAAAAGAATAATTGGCATAAGACGTCTTGGAAGCCAATTGAAATTTCTTCTCCAGCTTTTCTAAAGTAGTCGTTTGGGGATTTGTATTTGGTTGTTCCATATACGAGGTAATTCCACCGGCTATGGCTGCCCTGCTTTCTGAAGCTATATCTCCTTTATGAGTAAGTCCGGGTTCTCTAAAATGTACCTGATCGTCAATAATTCCGGGCAATACCCAATTCCCCGATACGTCCAGAATATTTGCCCCATCCGAAGAAAGATTCCTGCCTATTTTTTCAACAATTTCATTTTGAATTAAAATATCCGACTCAGATCTGACTCCTTCATTTATGATAACAGCATTTTTGATGAGAGTTTTGCCCATAATTTAATCTTTACTAAATATACTTCTGAATTTCATACTGATCACTCCAAATACGGCTTCCCAGATAATTGAAGAACTCATCTTAGATTTGCCTAGCTCCCGATCTGTAAAAATGATGGAGACTTCTTCAATCTTAAATTTTTTAAGATATGCCCTAAATTTCATTTCAATCTGAAAAGCATATCCTACAAATTTAATGGTATCCAGGTTTATCGCCTCCAAAACCTTCCTGTTATAACAGACAAATCCTGCTGTTGGATCATGAATTCCCATACCTGTAATTAATTTTACATATAAAGAAGCTCCATAAGACAATAAAACCCTGTAAAGTGGCCAGTTAACTACATTTACCCC
The DNA here is from genome assembly GCA_024642325.1 of Eudoraea sp. Lineage (GTDB taxonomy): Bacteria > Bacteroidota > Bacteroidia > Flavobacteriales > Flavobacteriaceae > Eudoraea. Next base: position 1,764 of record JAHEBI010000212.1, read on the forward strand.
TTTTTTATATCGGGAGCCAATCGCCAAATCTGCACCATTCAGGCAGGCCCGGTATAATCTTTGAAGGTCTGAAGGCCTATGGGAAAAATCGGCATCCATTTCAAAAATATAATTGTATTTTCTTGCCAGGGCCCATTTAAAGCCATGAATATATGCGGTGCCTAAACCAGATTTCTCCTTGCGAACCTCAAGAAATAAGCGTTCGGGATATGTATTCTGTAATTCAATTACCTTTTGAGCAGTACCATCCGGGGAGTTATCATCCACAATTAAAACATCAAATTCTTTTTTGAGTTCAAACACAGCCTCAATTATGGCTTTGATATTTTCAATTTCATTAAACGTGGGAATTATAACTAGGCTGTCTGTCATTTAACTTTTTGGCAATTTTGACAAAAATACTATTTTAATGGCTCTGCCAGAAAATACCAAAGTAATTTTATTGTTTCTATTAAGGAATTATTTAGTGCTATAATTTGTAATTTTGAGGCGAACAGGCAACCGGAATGAAACTTAAACTACCCAGACTTTTCCCATATTTATTAGCTTCAATATTTATAATTAACCTATTACAGGGTTATTTTACTGAGTTGATTTTTGATGAAGCTTATTATTGGTATTATGCTCAGCATATGGCCTGGGGCTACTTTGATCATCCACCAATGGTTGCCTTAATCATCAGGATAAGCAGCTTTTTTTTTAGCGGAGAATTAGGAGTTCGTTTTATAAGTACTGTATTATCTGCAGGCACTTACATAGTACTCTGGTTATTAATAGATAACAAGACAAAGAATAAATATGTAATCCATTATTTTATATTGGTTTTCTCCATGACCCTTATGCATGCTTATGGATTCCTGACTCTGCCCGATACGCCTTTACTTTTCTTTACTGCCCTGTTTTTATTTATATACAAGAAGTTTTTAAAATCTCCTTCGTTGGGTATTGCAATTATTTTGGGCCTTGCTATGGCGGCCTTAATGTACAGTAAGTATCATGCTGTTCTAATCATCCTTTTTGTTTTAGTATCGAATCTTCGTCTGGTTTTTAACCGATATGCCTGGCTCTCTGTAATTATTGCACTGTTGTGTTACACGCCTCATTTTATTTGGTTATTTAAGAATGACTTTGTTTCCGTCAAGTATCATTTATTTGAAAGACCAAACAGAGCTTATGAATTTGGCGATTTTACTTTAGGTTTTTTTGTCAACCTGATTGCACTTTTCGGATTAACATTTCCATGGATATACAGAGCCCTGCTCAAGACAAAAAAATCGGATAAATTCAACAAAGCCCTGTTGTATTTGATTTATGGAGTAATTGCATTCTTTTTTATTTCCAGTTTTAACAGGCGCGTACAAACACAATGGTTAATTGTGATTTGTATTCCAATGATTGTAGTGGTATACAATCAATTATTGCATGATAAAATTACCAGAAAATGGATCTTTATTCTCGGAATTGCTAATATTAGTATTCTTCTGTTCCTAAGAATAGGTTTGATATATGCCCCTCTTTTCCCTATTGTTTATGAAACACACGGAAATAAAGCGTGGGTAAATGAAATAAAGTCGAAAGTCGGGTCAATTCCGGTTGTATTCCAAAACTCATATCAGGAAGCTCCAATGTATGCCTTCTATTCAGGTAGTACTTCTTATTCGCTCAATAATATCTGGTACAGGCAAAACCAGTATTCCATAGAAGATACTGAAAATTTGTTACAGGGTCGTACCATATTATTTACTTCCAGATATACCGATAAAGGTGATATCTCTTATCGTGATGCAAAAGGAAAGCGGATTTATGGCAGCTACATAAAGAATTTTGAGTCATTCAGGAAGCTGAGAACTATAGTGAAAAAGCCTGTTAAATTGTCTGAGGACAAACATTTACTATTTAAAGTATATAACCCATACCCTGAAGATATTGAACTATCTAAACTTACATTTGGGGTGGTTTTTCTTAACAAATACAAACACGTTTTAGAAGTTCAAGAAATTGCGGCTTATCCAGTTCCTGAAGAAATAAGCATACTTAAACCCAAAGATACCACCAGCTTCAAACTTATAATGCCCGATCCGAAGATAAATAATGCCTATTATTTCAAGGTAAGCATTTCTGAAAACGAACTTTATTGGGGTTTAAATGGGGAAAATGTTAAATTGCCATAATGGAACCTGTACAAAGAGTACTCAACAATTCAGATTGGATAACTGCTATAATTTTTGGCAGTATCCTTTTTATGGTTATTGCCAAAAATTTATTTTACAACAGGTTCCTGAATTTTATTATACTCCCTTTTAATAACAAGTATATTTTTATGTACAACAAAAAAGATAAACTATTGAACGGGTTCCATATCTTTTTTACCATATTCCAACTTCTCAATCTTTCACTTTTCATCTATTTGGCTTCAAGTATTTTGTCAAATTCTGAAAGTGGCCTTTATCCTATGGTATTTTTAGCTATCCTGGGATTTCTTTTTTTATTTTTATTTGGTAAAATTTTGGTTCAGATGGGCAACGGATATGTCTTTAATAATTCTAAGATAATTTCGGAATTCATCTTTAAAAAACTGTCCTACCTTAACTACAGCAGTATCATCATGTTAGTGGCCAATACTGTACTTACCTATGTACTTAAAGATTCGAAAATAGTTCTGTTTGTAAGTATTTTTCTAATAGTTCTGGTAAATGTAATTGGCTGGATTACTATAATAAAAAACTATCAAAAATTAATCTCAAGCTACTTTTTCTATTTTATTTTGTACCTTTGCGCACTCGAAATTGCACCCTTTGTAATCATTGCGAATTATCTAAAAGATTAAGGTATATGAAGGTAAAGACGATTTTGGTGTCCCAGCCAGAACCAAAAATGGAAAATTCTCCATACCTAAGGCTAATTGAAAAGGAAAAGGTAAAGGTAGATTTTAGACCTTTTATACATGTTGAAGGGGTGGACGCTAAAAGCGTTAGGCAGCAAAAGATAGATCTTAAAGACTATTCTGCCATTATCCTTACCAGCAGAAATTCTGTAGATCATTTCTTTAGAATAGCTGAAGAAATGCGTTTTAAAGTTCCGGATACCATGAAATACTTCTGTCAGTCCGAGGCAGTGGCATTTTATCTCCAGAAATATGTTGTTTACAGAAAACGAAAAATTTATGTAGGGAAAAGGAACTTTAATGAGTTACTTCACCTTTTTAAAAAATATAAAGAGGAATCCTTTTTATTGCCGTCTTCAGATGCCTTAAAACCAGAGGTTCCCGAAACATTAAATGAGCTGGGTTTAAACTGGAATCGCGGTATTTTTTATAAAACCGTGATAAGCGATCTTTCGGATTTAAGAAATGTCTATTACGATGTACTGGTATTTTTTAGTCCGTCGGGCATAGAATCATTGCTTAAAAACTTTCC